>NZ_JBOFOO010000344.1:0-2353 GCF_051659485.1 Craterilacuibacter sp.
TGCACCTACCCGCCGGCACGCGCTTCGAGCAGGCCATACCGGCCGGACACAATGCCTTCCTTTACACCTACCGTGGTGAGGTTTCAGTGGCAGGTAAAGCCGTGACGGATCGCTTCATGGCGATTCTGGCTAATGATGGCGCGGATGGCGCGGTGATTGAGGCGGCACAGGATGCGCGTGTGATTCTGGTGGCAGGTGCGCCCTTAAACGAGCCGATTGCGCAGTACGGCCCCTTTGTGATGAATACCTCCGTCGAGATCCAGCAGACCCTGCAGGACTATCGTGACGGCTTGTTTGAGACGGGGGAAGTGCAGTCCCTATAAGGGGGCTTCGCACGCGAAATGCGCTCGCGGCTGAAGCCGCTCCTACGTTTCGTTGTCTTGCGCGACAGCGCCACCGCGGCCCGCCCAAGGCCTGTGCCGCCGGTTCGCCAAAGCGCACCTTCCAGTGCGAATGTTAACAGACCGAGATAGTGAGTTCATGGTTACGGAGGCGATGAACGGCTTGACCCAGCCTGCGGTGTGAGTAGCAGATAGTGTCATTTGCAAACCCACTTACCGCGAGACGGACGTGATCCGCATCATTGATCTGCGGATTGTAACTTCAGCAGGTTTGATACCTTAAACGCAATTTTAAAACCCAGGTTTCCGATCACTAACGAAAGGCAAAAAGCAATGGGCCAAGCAACGATGAAACGAGTTGCCCATGTGTGCAGCCATGCGAGGCTAAATCCGAGATCGAGAAGGCTGAAAATGCCGGTCATGGCAAATGCCATCATTAAAGAAATAAAGAATTGAGCGATGATGATAATTGGCGTTTTTTGCATTGTTCCATCCGATTGATGTTGGGATGGTGCCTAAAAAAACACAAGCAAGCACCACCCTGACTGGTTACAGGTTAGTGCCGTGGGTTTGCATTAGTGCAACTGCATCTCGTTAAATAACGAGGGCCGGAATAACCGTACCAGCCTAGAATCTTTTCGACAGGCCGAGAAAATACCCAACTACTCGTTATAAGTCAACCAGAGCGTCTGTCATGTCTGATCAGTGGGGCCCTTGCCTGCTTGTGACTGTTGAGCACCTGACGGTGAACGCACTACTGCCGAGGGCCACAGCGAAACTCGACCAAATATTCTGGAGCGGCACACCCCGCCGTGCTATTCCTCCCAACCCTGAGAGGACGGGGTTTCTCGCGCAGAAGTGATGAGGAAAATGGTGCATCTGCTAAATCAGTACCCATGCTGATGGTCGAGTGAGAAATTAGCGCAGATCTTTAATCAAAAAATCCACCAAAGTGCGTGTAGTTGCAGCCAAATGTTTGCGCGAGGCATAAAGCGCATAAACGCCGAGTTCCGGCATACTGTAGCTTGGAAGCAACTGCAACAAAGCACCTGAACGAATGTGTGCCGCCGTGGTGAAAGCGGGTAAATGGGCTATGCCTTCACCTGCTAGTGCGGCATATAGCAACACCATCGTGTCATTGCCCGCAAAGTTGCCGGATACCGATACTTCCTCAAACTTCGGATTTTCCGAAGCACCTGAAGGCGGACCGAAGCGCCATATTTTCCCGAGGCGCGTATGGTTCAGACAATTGTGCTGAATCAGATCAATGGGCTGAAGTGGCGTGCCCCTGCGCCCCAAGTAGCTGGGGGCAGCACACACCACCGAAGGGCAACGAGTCAACAGCCGCGCAATCACCCCCGGCTCCAACTCCTTGCCAACCTGGATGGCCAGATCGATTCGTTCTTCAACAAGATTGACCGCTCGATCAGCCAACACCATTTCGACTGAAGTTTTGGGGTATTGCGCCAAATAGCGCAACATAGCCTCGGCCAAATAGGATTGGCCAAAGGAAATACTGCTCGCGACACGGATCAGGCCATGTGGCTCGGCATTCTTGTCCATTACCGCTGAAACCATGCCATCGGTCAGTGCCAATACCTGACGACAGTACGGAAGGATATCGTTGCCCGCACTGGTTAGACCCAGGCTGCGGCTGGAACGATGCAGCAGGCGAACCCCAAGTGACTTTTCCAGCGACGCGATATAGCGCGTGGCCATCGCCCGCGAGATATCCAACTTGCTTGCTGCTGCGGTGAGACTGCCTAAGTCCACAACATCCACAAAAACCTGCATAGCAATGAAACGATCCATTAAGTCACCTGTATTGATCGATATATGCAACCTTGAAATGCTTATTTCAGCATATATTGATCCAGATAGAGCAACCATACTTCATTCCACAGCCTCTTCACCAAGGAATGAACATGTTGATGAACAAACTACTCGCCCTTCTCGCAGCCACCTCACTCATCGTAGGCAATGCTGCCCACGCTCAAAACCTCATCCCCGGG
>NZ_JBOFOO010000345.1:0-1625 GCF_051659485.1 Craterilacuibacter sp.
GACGATAGCCTTTAATCAGGCGCGAAGGCGCGGTGCCCTTAAGCCCTACTGTGGCCAGCAGGCGGTGTGGTAGTGGCACAATGACGGAGGCCGTCAGGCACGTTTACCCTGAAGGCCGGCGCGCTAGCAATAACTATTGCGCAACACGCAGCCTGAACCGGGCACGCGCAAATAAGACCATGCGCCCGGCCTCTGCCGGCACGGCGGGTGAATCCGGCCAAGGGCACGGGCTTGGCCAGATTCAGCACATAGCAACAGCCAGCAGCTTACTTGACCTTGCCGCCAGCCAGCTCAAGCACCAGCGGAGTCAGAATGCGGCTGAAGTCGCGAGCCCGCTGCTCAACCCGGTTCGGGAAAATCCGGTCAAGGTTTTTGACATTGTCCACATCCGGGCGATGCCAGCTCATCCCGTCCTTGATCGCCTTATTGGTCGTCTGCTCGTAACCGTCCTTGTCGCCGATTTCCCAATTGGTCGCTTCCACCGCCAGTACAGGGATACCGGCCTTATCAAAGCTCTCCTGATCGGAACAGCAACCGGTTCCTTGCGGGTACTCTTTATCCAGCCCCGGGTTGGTATCGGCCGGAATGCCCAGACCTCTGGCGATAGCCAAGGCCCGGTCACGCACAAAACCTGCCTTAACATCCTTGGCAACGGTTTCCTTGCCGGCATGGAAATACATCTTGTCACCGGTGATCAGGCTGTCCATATTCACCATCGCGATCACATTCTGCTTATCGCTATCGCTCATGCGCGCTACAAAATCCTTGGACCCCAATAGCCCGGTTTCTTCCGCACCGAAGGCTACAAACTTGATGGTGTGCTGGGTCGGGATTTTTTTTAGCTGTGCCGCCAGTTCTAGCAACAAGCCCACGCCAGAGGCGTTGTCATCTAGGCCTTCCAGTTCAGGCCCGCCAATTTTACCAAGATCGCTGTCTTTTTTCGGGGTACGCGAATCGAAGTGCGCACCGACAATCACAACCTTATTGTCTTTGCCCGGCTTGAGCGCGATCACATTGACCGATTTCAGCTCGCGCCGGACCTTGCTCTTGTCGGCTTTTTCATACTCGAAAGACGTCTTGAACGACTGCTCGCCCACCTGATAACCCATGGCCTTGAACTGCTTTGCAAGATAAGCCGCTGCCGCTTTTTCGATAGGCGTTCCCGCCATGCGCCCCTTGAACTCGGTCGCCATATGGCGCATCTCGCGCGCGCCCACTTCACCATAGGTAGCGGCAAGAACCTGGCCGGATACCCCCAGCACCAATGCCACGGTGCAAAGACGGAAAACATTGCGATGCATAGTAAACTCCTGATTAAGCGAACGGGACAGAACAAACCTGAAAATATGACCATATTCTGATGACTAGCCATGCAACCGGTACTGATCTGTATCAAACACCCGAATCAAGCGTTTACGTCTATACCTTGACCTAGATGGGGCGGATTGCTGCTTGCTACAGGTGCGGCTACACCTTGCAATAGCTGCAAGGCGCTCTGGCTTTGCAGTTCGCTGCTTTTTTTCAGCGCATACAGCTGGGTTGCCAGCTGTAACGAGGCCGCCGAGTTGGCTTGAATGGCATCCATCAGAAGCTTTCTATAGATTTGACCTATCAGAGCATACATC
>NZ_JBOFOO010000346.1:0-4146 GCF_051659485.1 Craterilacuibacter sp.
GATAGCGCCAGCGCCATGCCCAGCAACACGCCGCTACGCCCCCGCCCGGCCTGATAGCCTTCCAGCAGCAGCCAGCCCAGCACCGGCAGGATGGCGGCCGATAAAAAGGCATGGCCGCTAAAACCGGTAAAGCGCAGCACGGGAATGCCGATGCCCCAGCCGATAAACGCCAGCTTGCTCGACAACACCAGCAAGCCGCCGGCTCCCAGCAATAAACACCAGCCCAGCAATTGCGGCCACGCGCGCCGCTGTAGCTGCCACAGGCCGATAGCCAGCGCAGCAGGTATCATCACGGCGGAGTCGCCAAAGTTGGTCAGGGTCTGCCACATGGGATTATGTTGGGATATTCTGAGCAAATAAGCAAACAGCCGCTGTCGCCGCCATGGTTTCCTGAGTTGCGGCTGCATCGACTACAATCGCGCCCTGTCTAGCCTACACCACGGAAAAAAGCACCATGGCCACCAAAAAATCCGCCCCCCGCGCCAAACCCGATGCCGCGACCCAGGCGGCGATGCTCAAGCGTTTCAACGATGCCCAGCAGGCTTGCCATGCCGCCATCCATGCCTTCGATGTCTTCGAGAGCGCAGGCGGCTTCGAGGCGCACGAGCCGGCGTACAAATATGCACAGATGTGCCGCGTTTATTTCAAGAAGCTGCGTAACGGCAAAGTGCTGTCCAGCCCCGATTTCGATATCGCCGTCGGCCTGTGTGCTGCCGCGCGCCGCGCCCTGCATCTGCTAGACCCGGCGCTGGCGTTTACCGGTCTGGCACAGGCCGAAGCATTGCTGGCGGCCGCACCGCTGACCTATGGCGTGCTGGACGACAACTTCAAGCTGGGCGGTGCCGACAGCAAACGTCCGCGCCCGTTCTAAGCCGCGAGCAGACACACTTTTGCGCCATGCCGCTATCCGGCGACTAAACTGTTAGCTATTGCCTGCGCCGCCTTGTGCGCAAGGCAAACTGCACAGGAGTCTTGGTATGCAGCTTTTCAGCGACAGTTTTCAGGATGGCGACCGCATCCCCGGCCGCTACGCTTTTGCCGTGATGGCCGATAGCGGCCATATCGCACTCTCCGCCAATATCAATCCGCAGTTGCGCTGGCAGGATGCTCCGGCCGGCACCCGCTCCTTTGCCCTGATCTGCCATGACCCGGATGTGCCCAGCCGTGGCGACGACGTCAATCAGGAAGGTCGCGTCGTGCCGGCCGATCTGCCGCGTACCGATTTTTTCCACTGGCTGCTACTGGATATCCCGTCATCGGTGCACGAAATTGCCGAGGGCAGCCACAGCGCCGGCATCACTCCGCGCGGCAAAGCCGGCCCGCAAGCACCGGACGACATGCGCCACGGCCTCAATGACTACACCGGCTGGAATGCGGGTAACGCCGAGATGGCCGGCGATTACTACGGTTACGACGGCCCGTGCCCGCCTTGGAACGATGCGCGCCTGCACCACTATGTGTTCACGCTCTATGCGCTGGACACGCCACGGCTGGTGCTGGGCGACCGGGCGGACGGCGCCGCAGTGCTGGCCGCCATCCGCCCGCACAGTCTGGCCAGTGCCAGCCTGACCGGCAGCTACAGCCTGAATCCGGCACTGGCGAGCTGAAATACGGGAGCGGGCATCATGATCAGAATTGCATTTCTCGGGCTGGGTGCGATGGGATCGCGCATGGCCGGGCGGCTGGCGATGGCGGGGTTTCCCCTGACGGTATGGGACAGGTCGGAAGATCATTGCCGCCTGATGGCACACCACGGCGCGCAGCTGGCCGACTCGCCGGCTGCGGCAGCACGCGGCGCCGATGTGGTGATTTCCATGCTCAGCGACGACGATGCCTCGCGCGAGGTGTGGCTGGATCCGAAAAACGGTGCCTTAAGCGCGCTGGGCGAGGATGCGCTGGCGATAGAGTCCAGCACGCTATCGCCGGCATGGATACACGAGCTGGCACAGCGCATGGGCAGCACCAATTTTCTGGATGCGCCGGTATCCGGCTCGCGCGCGCAGGCCGAAGCCGGCCAGCTGGTGTATCTGGCAGGCGGCACCGATAGCGCTTTTCGCCGTGCCCGCCCCATTCTCAAGACCATGGGCAGTGTGGTGCATCATGTCGGTAGCGCAGGCCAGGCCGCGCACTTGAAGCTGGCGGTCAATGCGCTGCTGGGCAGCCAGATGGCGGTGATGGCCGAGATGCTGGGCTTTCTGGCCAAGTCCGGCATCGATCCGGACCGCGCGCTGGACATCATCAGCAGCATGCCCATTGCCAGCCCGGCGGCCTGTGCCAGTGCACGCCTGATGCTGGCCCGCAATTTCGCGCCCCTGTTCCCGATAGAGCTGATCGAAAAGGATTACCGCTATCTGCTGGAAGCCGCCGGCGCGCTGGAGGCCGAGCTTCCCATCAGCGCGGCGGTACAGCTGGTGCTGGCCAATGCCCAGTTACGCGGTTTCGGGCGTGACAATATCAGCGCACTGGTGCGTCTGTACGACTGGCCGCAGCAAGGCTGAATAAGCGCGCTGCATCATGGCGATGGCAGCTTGAGCGCATAGCGCCCGAAGCCGGTATCGCGCACATAAGCCAGCTTGGCGTAGAGCGCCTGCGCCGCCAGATTGTCATGCGCGGTTTCCAGCACCATGCTGACGGCGCCGTGTTCTGCGGCAACCTCATGCGCGGCCAGCATCAGGGCTTCGGCGATGCCGTGGCCGCGCGCCTCCGGCTCGATAAACAGGTCATACACGATCCAGCAGGGCGCAAGCGCCAGCGAGTCGAAGCTCGGGTACAGCTGGACAAACCCCAGACCGGCACCGTCTTCATCCTCGGCCAGCAAAATGGTGGACGAAGCATCGGCCAGCCTGGCGGCCAGATAGGCCCAGCTGTCGGCACTGCAAGGCTCCAGCCCGTAAAACACCCGGTAGGCGGTAAACAGGGGCAGGATGGCATCGATATCCTGCGACTCGGCGACACGTATCCTGACATCACGGCTCATGGCTCTCTCTCCTTGATTGGCTCGCCCGTTACACGCTAGAGCCCGGCCCGCACAAGCGCAAGCCCGCCGGCCTGCCGACGCAAAAAAGCCGCCTTGCGGCGGCCGGTTTGCAACAACGGATCAGGCTCAGCCGGCCATGACGGCTTCGACTTCATCGGCAGTCTTGGGAATGTGCTCGCCCAGTACCCGGCTGCCGGTTTCCGTAATCAGCACATTGTCTTCGAGGCGGATGCCGCCGAAATCGCGGTATTCGAGGAAGCGCGCGTAATCGATCATGCCGGCGTGACGGCCTTCGGCCTGCCAGGCTTCGACCAGTGCCGGGATAAAGTAGATGCCGGGCTCGACGGTGATGACCATGCCGGCCTGCAGTGATTTGCCCAGACGCAGATAGCCCATACCGAACAGCTCGCTGCGTGCGACACCTTCGCCGTAACCGACCAGGTCTTCACCCAGCGCTTCCATATCGTGTACATCCAGACCGATCTGGTGGCCCAGGCCATGCGGGAAGGCAATGGCGTAGGCGCCCGACTCGACGATCTGGCCGGCATCGCCATGGAAAAAGCCCAGTGCGGTCATTTTTTCGACCATCACCCGTGCCGCCAGCTTGTGCATGTCGAGGTAGCGTACGCCGGGGCGCAGGGCGGCAATCACGCTTTCCTGCATCTCCAGCACGATATCGTAGATGGCGCGCTGGCTGTCGCTAAAGCGCCCGCCCACCGGAATGGTACGGGTAATATCGCTGGCGTAGCCGCCGGCCGAGGTGCAGCCGGTATCGTTCAGCGCCAGATCACCGGCCTGCAGCAGCCCCTTGTGGTATTCGTTGTGCAGCACTTCGCCACGGCGCGAAAAAATGGACGGGTAGGCCAGATGCAGATCGCGGCCGCGCATGATGCCTTCCATCACCCCCACGGCCTGATACTCGAACGTCCCCGGACGCGCCGCGCGCATGGCGGCGATGTGCATGTCGCGGGTCACGGCCAGTGCCGCTTCCATTTCGGCAATCTCGACGTCCTGCTTGATTTCGCGCAGTGCCACCACCGCATGGGTCAGCGCCTCGGAGAAGCCGGGCTTGATGGCATCGCTGCTGCAGGCCAAGAGGCGCGCCAGTTCCAGCACCGTTTCGCCACGATACGGTTGCAGATAGTGCACCGGACGCCCGGCGGCATGCG
>NZ_JBOFOO010000347.1:0-15299 GCF_051659485.1 Craterilacuibacter sp.
GGCTGGAACAAGAGGTGGCTGCACGCACGGCGGCATTAAGCGAGGCGATGGCGCAGGTGGAAGCCGCGCTGCTGCTGGAGCGCCATGCACAGCAGCAACAGCAGCAGTTTCTGGCAACGGTATCGCACGAATTACGCACCCCGCTGGCGGTGATCGACACGGCCGCACAAAACCTGCTGCTGAGTGCGCCGCAAGATACCCCGACCGACGCGCGCACGCGCCGCCGCTACGAGAAAATCCTCAACGCCAGCCGCCGGCTGGCGCTATTGCTGCATGACACGCTGAATGAAAAACGCTTGACGCTCTTGCGCCACCGCGCCGAAACACAGGCCTGCGCCCCTGGCGCGCTGCTGGAAGATGCGGCGCGGGCGGCACAGGCGGTGTCGGACGAACACCGCATCGAGGTCGACAGCAGCGGCTTGCCGCAAAGCTGGAATTGCGACCCGCAGCTAACCATGCTGGCGCTACGCACGCTGGCGGACAATGCGGTCAAGTACACGCCCGCCGGCAGCCATATCGTGCTTGGCGGCCGGCAGGAACAGGGGGCGCTGATTCTGGAGATCAGCGACAACGGGCCGGGCATAGACCCGGACGAGCTGGCGCAGGTATTCGAGCATGGTTACCGGGGGCGAGGCAGCCACACGCAGGCCGGAACCGGCCAGGGCCTGCCGCTGGCGCGCCAGATGATGGCCTGGCAAGGCGGCACGCTGACGCTTAACAACCTGCCGCCCGGCGGCTGCCGCGCTACGCTGCGCCTGCCGCTACAAGCCCCGGTTCAGGAAAGCGTCACAGCCACGGTCAGTGCATAGCCTGCGCGGTGCATGGTTTTGAGCGGTAGCTCGCGGCCGCATTCTTGTTTCCAGCGCAGGCGCAAGCGGCTGATCAGGGTATCGAGGCGGCGCTGGTCGTAGTCGAGCCAGTCGTAACCCAGGGCCGCGACGATCTCGCGCCGGCTGGCGGGCTCGCCCTGAAGCGAAGCCAGGAGGCCGAGAAATTTCAGCTCGGCCGCCGACAATTCCAGCGCACTGCCATCCGGAGCCCGTAACTGCCGCTGCGCGCGATCCAGGCACCACGAGCGCGGCTGCACCCGGCGCGCCAGTGCATGCAGGGTCGCATCCAGCTGCAGCAAGTTCACCGGTTTGACTAGATAGTGGTCGGCGCCTTGTTCCAGCCCGTACACCAGATCGCGGTGACTGCCCAGCGCCGTCAGCATCAGTACGCCGCAGCCGGGGTGCTCGCGCTGCAAACGGCTGGCCACGTCAAAACCACTACCATCCGGCAGCATCACATCGCAGATGGCGATATCGACCTTGCCCAGCAAAGGCAGGCTTTGCGCCACCGTGCCGGCTTCCAGTACCGTCCAGCCTCTATCCTGCAGAAAGTCGGCCAGCTCCTCGCGCAGTTCGGCCTCGTCTTCCAGCAGCAGTAGCGTTCTCATACTTCCATCCTTCTGATTGGCAACTCAAACAAGTAAGGGTGTGCTCACAATTGATAAAAAATTGAATAATACGGGCATAAGCAAGCGGATGCCCGGCTTGCATGTGGCGCCTGATGATAGCGGCAGCCGCAAAGACGGCGTCGCTGACCGTACGCTGAAATTCCTAAGCAGCAACACCCCGCGGGGACAGCGCCATAAAAAACCGCCCTAGCCGTGAGGCGGGGCGGTTTTTTGCCGGAAACCGACGCTTACGCGTTCAGTTCCTTGGCCAGATAGATCCAGGTCTCGACCACGGTGTCCGGGTTGAGCGAGATGGTTTCAATACCCTGCTCGACCAGCCACTTGGCGAAGTCCGGATGATCGGACGGGCCTTGGCCGCAGATGCCGATATATTTATCCAGCTTGCGGCAGGCCTTGATCGCCATCGCCAGCATGGCTTTGACTGCGTCGTCGCGTTCGTCGAACGTAGTCGCAATCGGGCCGCCGGAGTCGCGATCCACGCCCAGCGTCAGCTGGGTCATATCGTTGGAACCGATGGAGAAGCCGTCGAAGTATTCGAGGAACTGCTCGGCCAGAATGGCGTTGGATGGCAGCTCGCACATCATGATCAGGCGCAGGCCGTTTTCGCCACGCTTGAGGCCGAAGCTTTCCAGAATTTCCACGACCTGACGCGCTTCGCTCAGGGTGCGCACGAACGGGATCATCACTTCGACATTGGTCAGACCCATGTCGTCGCGCACCTTCTTCATCGCGCGGCACTCAAGCTCGAAGCAGTCGCGGAAGGCCGGTGCGATATAACGCGCGGCACCACGGAAACCGATCATCGGGTTTTCTTCGTGCGGCTCGTACAGGCTGCCGCCGATCAGGTTGGCGTATTCGTTCGACTTGAAGTCGGACATGCGCACAATGACCTTTTTCGGGGAGAAAGCGGCGGCCAGCGTGGAGATGCCTTCGGCCAGCTTGTCGACGTAGAAGTCAACCGGGCTGGCGTAACCGGCGATACGCTCGCGGATCACCGCCTGCAGTTCGGCCGACTGGCGGTCGAACTCGAGCAGCGCTTTCGGGTGGATACCGATCTGGCGGTTGATCACGAATTCCATCCGTGCCAGACCCACGCCGGCGTTCGGCAACTGGGCGAAGTCGAAGGCCAGTTCCGGGTTGCCCACGTTCATCATGATCTTGACCGGGCTCTTGGGCATGGAGTCGAGCTTCAGATCGATGATTTCGATATCCAGCAGGCCGTCGTAGATCAGGCCGGCATCGCCTTCGGCGCAGGATACGGTCACTTCCATGCCGTCGCGCAGCACGCGGGTGGCATCGCCGCAACCGACAACGGCAGGGATACCCAGTTCACGCGCGATAATCGCGGCGTGGCAGGTACGGCCGCCACGATTGGTGACAATCGCCGCCGCACGCTTCATGACCGGCTCCCAATCCGGGTCGGTCATGTCGGTCACCAGTACATCGCCGGGCTTGACGCTGTCCATTTCGGACACATCGCGCACCAGACGCACCACGCCCTGACCGATTTTCTGGCCAATGGCACGGCCTTCGACCAGCACGGCAGCCTTGCTGTTCAGGCGGTAGCGGCGCAGGGTGTCGACACGGTTTTCCTGCGACTTCACCGTTTCGGGACGGGCTTGCAGGATGTACAGCTTGCCGTCGATACCGTCACGGCCCCACTCGATATCCATCGCACGCTGATAGTGCTTTTCGATGATCTGGGCGTAGTGCGCCAGCTCGGCAACTTCGGCATCGGTGATGGAGAACTGCTTCTGCTCGGCGGCGGATACGTCGATGGTGCGCACCGAACGGCCGGCTTGCGACGCATCGGTGAATTCCATTTTCAGCAGCTTGGAGCCCATGGTCTTGCGCAGGATGGCAGGACGGCCGGCAGCCAGCGTTGGCTTGTGGACATAGAATTCGTCGGGATTGACCGCGCCTTGCACCACGGTTTCGCCCAGACCATAAGACGAGGTGATGAAGACCACCTGGTCAAAACCGGACTCGGTGTCGATGGTAAACATCACACCGGCCGCACCCAGATCGGAGCGCACCATGCGCTGCACACCGGCGGACAAGGCCACCACGTCGTGGGCGAAGCCCTTGTGCACGCGGTAGGAAATGGCACGGTCGTTATACAGCGAAGCAAAGACATGCTTCATCGCGTCCTTGACGTTTTCAAGGCCGCGGATATTCAGGAAGGTTTCTTGCTGGCCGGCGAACGAAGCATCCGGCAAGTCTTCAGCCGTGGCGGAAGAGCGCACGGCCACCGAAATATCGGCACCGCCGGCTTCGGCCACCATCTGGTCCCAGGCTTGCTTGATGTCGGCATCCAGCTTGGCAGGGAACGGGGTATCGATGATCCATTGACGGATCTCTTTACCCACGCGTGCCAGTTCGGTCACATCGTCGATATCAAGCTGGTTCAGCTTCGCATTGATGCGGTCAGCCAGACCATTGTGATTGAGAAAGACGCGGTATGCGTCAGCCGTAGTGGCAAAACCACCGGGGACTCGTACACCGGAACCGGCAAGCTGGCTGATCATTTCACCGAGGGAAGCGTTCTTGCCGCCTACCTGTTCAACGTCAGTCATGCGCAGCTTCTCGAACCAGATCACGTAGCTCTCAGCCATCACTTCTTCTTCCTGTAGTGGATTGGGATGATATCAAGCCCAGAATTCTATACGAATACCTTGCCTTCTGGCTAACGTTTTGCAGTGCATCATTAGCCAACGCTTTCATATGGCATTGCATGCGGTGAAGCGGCCAAGCGCGATATAATGGCAACAAAGCCGACTACCTTACCCGCTCAAGACAGGTGCACTCATGCCACACCGCCGCTCCGCTTTCTTTGTTTCCGACCGCACCGGCATTACCGCCGAGGCCATGGGCTCTACCTTGCTGACGCAATTCGACATGCAGGAATTCAAGCGCGAGACGATTCCCTACATCGATACCGTTGAAAAAGCCGCCGAAGTCGCACAGAAAATCTGCAGCCGCGCCGCCAGCGATCATCACCGCCCCTTGCTGTTTACCAGCATCATCAATCCCGAGGTGCGCGCGCAGCTGAAGCTGGATTGCGCACTGTCCATCGATTTTTTTGAAAGCTTTATCGGCCAGATTGAAAGCGAGCTGGGGCAAAAGGCATCGCAATCCATCGGCAAAACCCATGGGCTAGTCAACGAGGCGCGTTACGACTCGCGCATGGCGGCGGTTAATTTTTCGCTGGATCACGATGACGGGGTGAAGCTGAAGGATCTGGAAGAAGCCGATGTGATTCTGGTCGGCGTATCGCGCTCGGGCAAAACCCCGAGCTGCCTGTATCTGGCGCTGCAATACGGCGTCAAGGCCGCCAACTATCCGCTGACGCCGGAAGACCTGGGCTGCCCGACCCTGCCCAAGACCCTGCTGCCCTTCCGCAACAAGATCTTCGGCCTGACCATAGATCCGCTACGCCTGCACAATATCCGCTCCGAGCGCCGCCGCGACTCCCCTTACGCCAGCATGGAAAACTGCCGCTCCGAGGTCAACGAGGCCGAGTCGATGTTCCGCCAGCACGGCATTCCGTTTATCAGCACCACCCACAAGTCGATAGAGGAAATCTCGACCACCATCCTGCACAAGGCCGGACTCACGCGCCGTTTCTGAACCACAGCAGCAGATCAGGAACCGGATAAAAAAAAGGGAAGCCGTCAGGCTTCCCTTTTTAATCAGCAGCAGGCTCAAACCACCTGTTCTTCGGGCAATTCGAAATCGCCCGCATACACCGCCATCTCCAGCTCGCCCTCGCTCTTGGCCACCAGAACAGCGGCCAGCGTGTCGCCCGAGACATTGGTCGGGGTATTGATCATATCGATGATGCGGTCAACGGCCGCAATCGCCGCGATCACTTCCAGCGGCAGGCCCACCGACGACAGCACCAGACTCATCACCACCAGGCCGGTGCCCGGCACACCGGCCGCACCGATGGCGGCCAGCGTCGTGGTCAGTACCACGGTGATTTTCTGCATCATGGACAGCTCGATACCGTAGGCATTGGCGGCAAAGATCGCGACCGCGCCCAGATAGGTGGCCAGGCCATTCATATTCACCGTCGCGCCCAGCGGCAGTACAAAGGAAGCGATGCTGTTATGCACGCCCAACTGGGTTTCCGCTGCCTTGAGGTTGAGCGGCAGGGTCGCGTTGGAGCTGGTGGTGGAAAAGGCAAACAGCTGCACCGGCAGCATCTTGCGGATGAAGTGCCACGGGTTGAGGCCGAACACCAGCAGCAACATGCTATAGACCACGGTCAGCATGACAAAGCAGGCAAAATAGATCGTCCCCACCAGCGCAGCCAGACCCGACAGGATGGCAAAGCCGTTGTCGGCGGTGACATAGGCCATCAGCGCAAACACGCCATAAGGCGCAAAAGCCAGCGCGATATTCACCAGCTGGAATACGACATGGTTGAGCGAGCGGAAGAAATCCGCCACCACTTCACCCTGCTTGCCGGCCAGATTGATGGACAGGCCGAAGAAGATCGCAAACACGATCACCGGCAGGATGGCGCCATCGGCAAAGGCCTTGAACGGGTTGGCCGGCACGATGCTCATGATGGTGTCGACAAAGGACGGCACCTCGGCGGTTTGCGCCACGGCAGGAAGGGTGTAGCCAAGGCCCGAGCCGATGCCCAGATAACCGGCGATCGTCATCGATAGCGCACCGGCCAGCGCCATGGTCAGCATATACAGCAGCATGGTCTTGCCTGCCACGCGCCCCATTTTTTTCAGGTCACGCATCGCGGTCACGCCGCACACCAGCGATACAAAGATCACCGGCAACACCACCATACGGATCAGGGTGATAAACAGGTCGCCAACCGGCTTGAGATAATGCGCCCAGTCACCCGCCAGAAAGCCGACTGCTACACCTGAAACCAGACCGATCAGAATTTTTGCCCACATCGGCAAAGGGGATCGTAAAGCCATACGCCTCTCCTTGTTCTTTTAACTAGAAACATGGAATTTATAAGGGGGCTTTACTGATAGTCAACAAGGCAAGCAGTCTCTACCATATAAAATACTTATGTCATTGCTTAGCAATCAATTAAATTACATTTGTATTTTTTTGACATCAAAATCCAGCTGCAAACCATCGAAGCCGACTTCAACGCCGGGTGGGCAACGCGCCGACAAGGCAGCGAATTCCAGCTCGTGGGTCATGTGAATCAGCACGGTACGTTCGGCACCGATACGCGCAGCCCACGACAGCGCCTGTGTAAACGACAGATGGGAAAAATACGGCGCCTCGCGCAGGCAGTCGAGAAACAGCAGGCGCACGCCATCGAGCAGGGCCAGACTCTCCTCGGGGATGGCCGAGACATCGGTCAGCCAGGCCATGTCGCCGATGCGCCAGCCCAGACAAGGCCAATGACCGTGCTGCAGCGGAATCGGCGTAATGCCCAGACCGGCGAGGGTCAGCGGCCCTTCTACATCGTGCGGCACCAGCACCGGCTTGTCCCATACCGGCGAAGCCGGCATCAGGCCATAGCCGAAGCGGGCGCGGATATTGTCCATGGTAAAACTATTACCCAGCAGGTCGATGGGCCCGCGCTTCACATAGCAAAAAGCACGCAGATCATCGATGCCGTTGAGGTGGTCGGCATGCGGGTGGGTATACAGCACGGCATCGACCCGGCTGATGCCCTCGCGTAGCGCCTGCGCCCGCAGGTCCGGTCCGGTATCTATCAATAGCCCCAGGCCGCCTGCGCGGATATAGGCCGAGCAGCGGGTACGCTGGTTTTTCGGATTGTCCGAGGTACACGTCGGGCAGACACAGCCTACGGCCGGCGTGCCGGAACTGGAGCCGCAACCGAGCAGGGTAATACTGCCGCGCTCAGACACGCTGGGCTCCGGCCTTGGCAAACAGGCGGAAATAATTGTCGGTGGTGGCCGCGGCGACCTCTTCGAAGCGGATGCCGCGCAAGGTGGCGATGTGTTCGGCCACATGGCGCACAAAAGCCGGCTCATTGGTCTTGCCGCGATACGGCACCGGCGCCAGATACGGCGAATCGGTTTCCACCAGCAAGCGGTCCAGCGGCACTTTCTGCGCCACCTCGTGAATGATTTTGGCGTTTTTGAAAGTCACGATGCCGGACAGCGAAATATAGAAACCCAGATCCAGCGCCGCGCGGGCCACATCCCAATTTTCGGTAAAGCAGTGCATCACGCCACCGGCAGCACCCGCATCTTCGGCGCGCATGATGGCCAGCGTATCCTCGGCCGACTCGCGGGTATGGATCACCAGCGGCAGGCCGGCGCGGCGGGCGGCGCGGATATGGCGCTGAAAACGCTCGTGCTGCCATGCCAGATCGCCCTTGCACCAGTGATAGTCGAGGCCGGTTTCACCGATACCCACCACCCTAGGATGGGCGGCTAGTGCGACCAGCTCGTCCTCGGTCGGCACCTCGGCCTCCTGGCTATCGGGATGCACCCCCACGGTGGCAAACAGGTTGCCATGGGTTTCGGCCAGTGCCAGCACCGCCGGATACTCGGGCATGGCCACCCCGATGACCATGGCGTGCGTCACCCCGGCCGCCTGCATATTGGCCAGCACCTCGGGCAGACGGGCGACCAGATCGGGGAAATTCAGATGGCAGTGGGAATCGACAAGCATGGTTTTTCTTTCGGGACTAGGGAACAGGGCACAGTAGCATCAACACGCCGGATCCCTGTTCCCGGATTCCGGATCCCCTTAATTACATGGTATGTGTATTACGGCTGGAGTTGAGCACCCCGCCCAGCAGCTTTTCTATCCGGTCGCGGGCCTGTATGCCGGCATCCCCGGCGGCAAACTCGACGCCCACGCCCTGAGTGCGGTTATTGTTGGCGCCGGCCGGTGTCAGCCACACCACCTTGCCCTGCACTGCGACTTTCTGCACATCATCCATCAGCGTCAGCAGCAAAAACACCTCGTCACCCAAGGTGTATTCGCGCGCAGACGGGATAAATACCCCGCCATTCTTGAGAAAAGGCATGTAGGCCGAAAACAGTGCACTGCGCTCGCGTATGGATAAGGACAATACCCCGGCACGGGCGACGGGATCATTGCGTTCGGCTGGCGTTTCCAAACTTGTCATATCAGGTCAATACCTTGAGATAGTCCATCAATAGGGCCTCAAGCTGCAGGCGTACATTCAGCGTGTGCTGACCGAAAGGCACTAGCCGGGTGACTTCGCTCTGGCAATGCATCAGCGCCGGCAACTTGGCTCGCCGCGCCAGCGACGAGAGCGCGTCGGCATGTTCTGGATAATAGCGGAGACGGCGGGCCAGACTCAAACCGGCAAGGTCATGCAGCCACTTGGCCAGCCAGTCCAGAGGCACCGACAAGGGTAATTTATGCTTGTCGACCAGCTCGGCCATGTTCAGCATGCTGGTCAGCATGGGGGCGGCCAGCGCCGCAACAAACTGGTCGCGCACCGCCGTCAGCGCCGGGTCGTGATTGAACAAAGGCGCGCCGCCATTGTGTGCCAGCTCGATTTCGGCCCGCGCCACGCCTTGCGATTTCAGCCATGCCAGCGCCACCTCGTGTGACGGACGCGCCAGCGGATACTGGCGGCAACGGCTCTTGATGGTGGGTAGCAAACGTTGTGGCGAATGTGCCACCAATAAGAAGATCACATCGGGTGGCGGCTCTTCCAATACCTTGAGCAAGGCATTGGCCGATGCCAGATTCAGGCTCTCGGCCGGCTCCACCAGCACCACGCGCTGGCCGTGACGGTGCGAGCTGAGTTGCAAAAACTCGATAATCTCGCGCACCGCCTCGATCTTGATCAGCGCCAGCTTGCGCGTGGGCTTGCCTTCCTTGCCCTCTTCTTCACTCTCGACGATGGGCGTCAGACGGCGAAAATCGGGGTGGGAGCCACTGGCAAACCAGCGGCACGACTCGCACTGGCCACAAGCCGAGTGATCGCTTTGTGGGCTGTCGCACAATAGCGCCTGTGCCAGATGCTCGGCAAACTCCAGCTTGCCGCTGCCGGCCATGCCGGTAAACAGCCAGGCATTGGGCAAGCGCGTCAATTCGGTGCCGATGCGCTGCCAGTCAGCCAATTGCCACGGATACAGCATCAGGGCTGCTCCGCCAACTGTGCCAGACGCTGCGCAATATCGGACTGGATGTCGGCGATGCTGCGGGTGGAATCCAGCACATAAAAGCGCGGATTATCGGCGGCGCGTGCGAGATAAGCCGCACGCACGCGACGGTGAAAATCGCCCTCTTCGCGCTCGAAACGGTCCAGCTCGCGCGTGGCCGCCATGCGCTGCGCAGCCACCTCGGTCGGCACATCGAACAACAGGGTCAGATCCGGCTGCAGGCCCTGCTGCACCCAATCTTCCAGCACTGCAATGCGCGCGTTCGCCACTCCGCGCCCACCACCCTGATAGGCAAAAGTCGCGTCGGTAAAACGGTCGGATACCACCCAGCGCCCGGCGACCAGCGCCGGACGTATCACCTCGGCCAGATGCTGCTGCCGGGCAGCAAACATCAGCAATGTTTCGGTCTCCAGCGACACCTCGGTCTCCACCGCCAGCAAGAGTTCGCGCAAACGCTCGCCAAGCCGGGTGCCGCCGGGCTCGCGGGTAAAGCAGGCATCGATGCCCAGTGTCAGCAGTGTCGCGCGGATAAAGCCCAGATGCGTGCTCTTGCCCGCACCGTCTACGCCTTCCAGCGTAATGAAACGTGGCCGCATCACGACCCTTTCTTCAGAATGTACTGCCGCACCGCGGCATTGTGTTCGTCCAGCGTCTCGGAGAAATGCGACTCGCCCTTGCCCTTGGCAACGAAATACAGCGCACGGCTCTCGACCGGATGCGCCGCTGCCTGCAAGGCGGCCATCCCCGGCAGCGAAATCGGTGTCGGCGGCAGGCCGCCACGGGTATAGGTATTGTAAGGCGTATCGCGGCGCAGCCCTTCCTTGCCGATACGGCCCTGATAGCGCTCACCCATGCCGTAGATCACCGATGGATCGGTCTGCAAACGCATGCCTATCTTGAGGCGGTTGGCAAATACCGACGACACCATGGGCCGGTCGCTATCCTTGGATGTTTCCTTCTCGATCAGGCTGGCCATCGTCAATAGCTCGTAAGGCGAGCCATACGGAATGCCGGTTTGGCGCGAATTCCATGCCGACTCCAGATTCTGCTGCATGGTGCGGTATGCACGGCGCAGCACCTCGATATCCGAGGTGCCCGGCGTATAAAAATAGGTGCTGGGGAAAAACATGCCTTCGGCAGCCTGACCGGTCGCGCCCATTTCCGCCATGATGCGCGCCTCGTCCCAAGCGGCCGAAACCTGCTCCAGCCCCCGCTCGCGGGCCAGCGCCTGACGGAACTGACGGAAGGTCCAGCCTTCGATCACGGTGACGCTGGGCTGATCCGGACTGCCCTCGGCCAGACGCTTGAGGATTTCCCACATCGCGACCGGGCTGGAAAACTCGTACAGGCCGGCTTTCACCTTGCGATCGGCACCGGTCATGCGCGACAGCGCCACCATCACCCAGCGGTTACGGATGACGCCATCGTTCTCCAGCACCCGTGCCACTTGCGACAGGGTACGGTTGGGGCCAACCGTTACGTTATAAGGCGTCGCCGGCAGCGACACGGGCACGACCACTACCCACGCCAGCCACAGGGCAGCGGCGGCAAGCATGGCGGCTAAAAAACGAACAAACAGAATGCGCATGAAGCGAAGTCAACCAGCAATTGAATAATGGCAGATGATACCACCCGCACCGCTTAACCGGCATCCGCCAGCGGCACACGGCAGACACCGAATTGCCGCAACAGCGCATCATGCGTCTGCAGGGTCAAGGGCAGCAGCACCGCATCGCACAGCACGCCAGGCGGCAGGGACGCGGCCTCGCCATCCCACTGCGGCAGCATTTCATCCAGCACCAGCGCCAGATCACGGTCATCCACCGCCGCCAGCGTGCCGGCAAAAGCGGCATAGCATTCGCCCTCGGGCGTCAGGTAGAGCGCCGTCACCGCCCCGAATTCACCGGTCGGTGCGGCCTGCCAAGCCCCCGGGTGGCGGCGCAGCACTAAAGGCGCCGCCTCAAGCGCCACATACACCCGCTGCGGCCCGTTTTGCACCCACCAGCACCCGTCCGTGCCGCACTGATAGTTGCGCCCGAAAAAAGCCAGCAAGGCACGCTGGCTCAAGACCTCGCCCTTAAGCCGCCACTGCCCGCGCGCGTCCAGCGCCAGCCAGCCATAGACGGCAGGGACATTCGGCCACTTGGCCATTGCGGCCAGCACTTGTTGGTCCATGGATTTCCTTGTCGATCCAGATTGCCGCATGCGGCGAGGGCGGGATTAGGGAATGGGGAATGGGGAATGGGGAATGGACACACCCATTCCCTACTCCCTAGTCCCTATTTCACAACTCCGCCCTTAGCACCGCCAGCGGCGGCACATTGACGACTTTGGCAAGCAAAGGCCAGCCGGCACCACATACGATGACGATGCCCAATAACGCCCCGCCGGGCAGCAGCCAGCCATTGGGGGCAAACGGCAGCGACAACAGCTCGCTGGCCAGCAGCGCCCCGGTCAGCATCGCGCCACCGCCAGCCAGCGTGCCGGACAAGGCTCCGATAAAGGCCAGTTCCGACAGCAGCACCGTACGCAGTTGCGCGCGCGACGCGCCCAGTGCACGCATCAGTCCCATATCGGCCAGGCGCTCGTGGCGTGTGGCGGCAAAAGTCGCCCACAACACCAGCACCCCGGCCGCCAGCGACAGCAGGAACATCACCTCGACCGCCCGCGACAGCCGGTCTATCACCGCGCGCACTTCGGTGATGATCACGCCGATATCGATCACCGTCAGGTTGGGGAAGCGTGATAGCAGACTACTGACAAAGGCTTCGTCCTCTGCTGCCAGCCGGAAGCTGGTGATATAGCTGGCGCGCTCGCCGGCAAACCAGGCCGGTGGCGCAATCACGAAGAAATTGGCGCGAAAATTGTCCCACGCCACCTGGCGCAGGCTGGTGACCTTGGCCTGATAGTGGCTGCCGGCAATATCGAACGCCAGCGTATCGCCCAGGCGTATGCCCAGCGTCTCGGCCAGACCGGCTTCCACCGAAAACTGCGGCTGCGCTTTCGCCCCCTGCCACCAGCGTCCGGCGACAATCTGGTTACCCGCCGGCAAGGTATCGCGCCACGACAGGTTAAATTCGCGCTCGGCCAAGCGCCGCGCGCGCTCGTCGCTGAAACGCGCCGGATTGACGGCCTTGCCGTTGATGCTCGTCAGCCGCGCCCGCACCATGGGCGACAACTCGGGCACCGTCATGCCCTGCTGCACAAAGCTATCGGTCAGCGCCGCGCGCTGGTCGGCCTGAATATTGATGGCAAACTTATTGGGCGCATCCGGCGGGATACTGGCCTGCCAGCTGCTGATCAGGTCACCGCGCACTACGGTCAGCAACAATAGCGCCATCAGCCCCACCGATAGCGCGACCAGCTGGATCAGCGCCAGCCATGGCCGGCGCGCGAGATTAGCCACACCATGACGCCAGCCCAGGGCACCCGAGCGCCGGGCCAGACGCCGCACCAGCGCCAGCAACAACATGCTCACCAGCGCCACGGCGACAAAAAACCCGCCCAGCGCCGCCAGCAACCAGCCGCCCAATGTCACATCACCCACCTGCCACGCGGCCAGCAGCAGCAAAGCCGCCAGCGCCAGTACCGGTGCCAGCGCCCCGACACGCGGCGACCCCGTTTCGCTACGCATCACCCGAAGCGGCGACACCTGCCGCAAGGCCAGAATCGGCGGCAAGGCCAGCCCCAGCAGCAACACCAGCGACGACACCGGCCCCAGCAGCCATAGCCACAAGGCGGCAGGCGGTAGCTCGGCCACGCCCCAACCGGCGGCGACACTGATCAACAGCCATTGCAGGCCATAACCCAGCACGGCCCCGGCCACACCGCAAGCGAGTGCCAGCAGCGCGAACAGCAAGGCAAATACCTGCCACACCTCACCCGAGCTCATCCCCAGGCAACGCATCACCGCCACACTCTGCCAGTGGCGGGCCAGATAACGGCGCACCGCCATCGCCAACCGCCGCCGCTGCCAGCGCCACCGTCAGCATGGTGGCGATCCCCAGAAAACGGCGCGCCCGCTCCAGTGCTGTCTTCACCTCGGGGCGGGCTTCTTCTATATTTTCCAGCCGCATGCCGGGCTCGAGCCGGCTACCGGCCCAGCGCCGGAATGCCTCCACCGCACGGCCCTCGCCGGCCACCATCAGCCGGTAGCGCGCGCGGCTGCCTTCCTGTATCAGCCCGCTGGCGGCCAGATCGGCCTGATTGAACACCAGCCGCGGCACGAAATTGTATAAGTCCAGCGCACCATCCGGCTCGCGCAGGATTTCGCCGGCAATCAGCAGCTGCAAGCGCCCCACACTCAGGCGCTCCCCCAGTTTCAGCTTGAGGCGCGACAAGAGCCGCGCATCGACCCAGGCTTCGCCGGCCGCCGGCGCAAATGCCCCCTCGCGCACCGTCCCGTCAGCCAGACGCACACTGACTTCGCCGCGCAGCGGATAGGCCGCGCTAACCGCCTTCAGGTTGGACAGCGCCGCTTCCTTGCCGGCAAAACTCATGGACGGAAAACTGACGCTACTGGCCAGCCTCAAGCCCAGCTTCTGTGCCTCGCCCTGCCATGCAGCGGGCAGGGGCGCGTTGGCATTGACCACCACATCGGCAGCCAGCAGACGCGCGCTTTGCTGGCTCAACCCGCGTTCGACCCGGTCGGCAAAAAACGCCACGCTGGTCATGGCACCCACCGCCACCACCAGCGCCAGCAATAGCACACCCAATTCGCCCGAGCGCCATTCGCGCAGCAACAGGCGCAGCGCAAACATCCCGCGTTGCCATAAATTCATCCAAGCGCCCCCTGCAAACGCCCGTCATGCAGGCGGTAGATCGCATCGCAACGCGCCGCCAGATCGGTGTCATGCGTCACCAGCACCAGTGCCGTGCCCTGCTCGGCATTCATCCGGAACAAAAGCTCGATCACCTGCTCGCCCGAGGCCGGGTCCAGACTGCCGGTAGGCTCATCGGCAAACAGAATCTCGGGATTGGTCACAAAGGCGCGCGCCAGTGCCACGCGCTGCTGCTCGCCGCCTGACAGATGGCGCGGATAATGGCGCAAGCGGTGCCCCAGCCCCACCCGCTCCAGGCGCTGAGCGGCCTGTGCCTCGGCATCCTTGTGCCCGCATAGCTCCAGCGGCAGCATCACGTTTTCCAGTGCACTTAATTGCGGCAAAAGCTGGAAGTTCTGAAAGACAAACCCCACCCGCGCACGGCGCAAGGCTGCCCGCGCATCCTCATCCAGACGCGACAGATGCTGGCCGAACAGGCACACGTCGCCGCTACTGGCCTGGTCCAGGCCGGCGAGAATGGCCAGCAGGCTGGACTTGCCCGAACCGGAGGCTCCGACAATGGCAATGCTCTCGCCTTGTGCGACCGAAAGCGTCGCCTCGCGCAGGATGGTCAGCGTCTCGCCGTGATAAGAGACTTGCTTACCCAGCGCACTGGCACTCAAAATGGATGTCATTTCCCGCGAAGAAGTCATCATGTTCCGTCTGGCTATGCTGTGTTTTGTATTGTGGATCGCCCCCTTGCAGGCGGCGACCGTGCTCGTATTCGGCGACAGCCTGTCCGCAGGCTACGGCCTCAAGCCGGGGCAAGGCTGGGTCTCGCTACTGGAGAAACGCCTCCCCCCCAAATATAAGGTGGTTAACGCCTCGCAGTCGGGCGAAACCAGCGCCGGTGGCCTCGCGCGCCTGCCGCAAGCCCTATCCCGCCATCATCCCGACATCGTGATACTG
>NZ_JBOFOO010000348.1:0-10593 GCF_051659485.1 Craterilacuibacter sp.
AGGCAAAAAACCGGACTAGCGTCCGGTTGTGTCAGGTATGCCCTTGACTTCAGCTTACTTCAGGGTAGTCGTTTTAACAGGGCCGGCCCATCGATAAAGCCGATGATGCGCTGCTGTTCTTTACCGCTGGCATCGAAAACAATCAGGCCGGGCGGGCCAAACAGACCGAAGCGCTTGAGCAGCGCCTGATGCTCGGTATTGTTGGCAGTCACATCGGCACGCAAGCGGGTATAGCCTTCCAGCTTTGCCATCACCGCCGGGTCCTTAAAGGTGATCTCTTCCAGCTCTTTGCAGCTGACACACCAGTCGGCATAAAAGTCGAGAATGGCCGGCTTGCCGGCTTGAGCGGCACTGGCCAGCGCCTGATCCAGTGTCGTTGTATTCTCTATGCTTTGCCATGGCTGGGTCGTGCCCTGTGCGGCCGCCTGCTGCCCGGCCAGCCATTTAAGCGGATAGCGCGGGTTGGTTTCGCCGGCCAGCATGCCGATCAGCTGTGCACTACCCAGTAAAAACAGCATGACGCCCAGCGTCTTGCCTAGTTTTCCTGCTACGCCGGCATTGCTGGGCAAGGCTTCAAAGCCCTTGAGGAAAACGGCACAGCCTATGGCCAGTGCGCCCCATAAGCCCAAAACGGCAAATGCAGGCAGAAAAGGGGTGGCCAGATAAAGCGCCAGCGCCAGCATCAGGACACCGAAGCCGGCCTTGATGCCTTTCATCCATGCCCCGGCGCGCGGCAGGATATGGCCGCCAAAAGTGCCGATCAGTATCAAAGGCAGCCCCAGCCCCAGTGCCATCATATAAAGTGCCGCGCCGCCCAGTACTGCGTCTCCTGTCGCGCCGATATACCCCAAGGCCAGTGCCAGAGGAGGCGCGACGCAAGGGCCGATCAGCAAGGCCGACAAAATGCCCATCAGCGTGACGGTTGCCAGATGGCCGCCGCTAAGCCGGTTGGAGGTGTTGGCCAGCCGGCTTTGCCAGGTGGCCGGCAACTGTATGCTGTAAAGGTCAAACATCGAGAGCGCAAACACCACCAGCAGCACACTGCTGCCAAGTATCACCAGCGGTTGCTGCAGCCAGACGGTCAGTAATGAGCCGGTCAGCCCGGCAATCACGCCCACCACGGTGTAGGTCAGCGCCAAGCCCTGCACATAGGCCAGCGACAGGATCAGGCCGCGACGGCGGGTGAGGGTGTGCCCCTGCCCAGCGATCAGCGACGAGAGGATGGGCAGCAGCGGATACATGCATGCGGTTAGCGCCATGCCCAGGCCGGCAATGAAAAAAGTCGACAGGGTGGCCAGCCAGCCTTGTGCCGACAAATCGCTGTCTGGCGACTGGGTTTGCGTATTGGCCGGCTTTTGGGTGAGCCAGTCAGGCAGCAGTGACTGGCCCAGCTTGAGGGTCCGGGTATCCGGCGGGTAGCAGACGCCGATATCGGCACAGCCTTGCAGCTTGAGCTTGAGTGTCAAAGCCTCGGGCGCATGCGCGGCCAGAGGCACGCTCAGCGTGACTTTGCCGGTATAGATGGTCTGCAGGCCAAAATACGGATCGTCCTTGACCTTGCCCGGCGCAAAAACCAGCTTGCCTAGCAAGCCGGGTGGTTCACTCGTGACCGAGATGCGGTCGCGGTACAGGTAATAACCCGGCGCAACGGTAAAGTTCAGCAGAACGACACCGCCCTGACGCTCGGCCGTGACGGCAAATGCTTTTTCCTGACTGAGCAGGTCCTCCTGGCTCAGCGCATGGGCCGCACTGCTGAAGAGGGTCAGCAGCAGGCATAACAGGGATAAGACACGCATGTACCAACGCTGCATAAGGTGTGATTTTGACATGTGTGCATTGTCCTGTCCCTATGGCAGACTTGGCAAGTCCCTTCCTAGTCCAGCACCAGACGATTGCGCCCGGCATCCTTGGCTTGGTACATGGCCTGATCGGCGCACGACAGCAGGGACTCAATGGCGGTGTGATTACCGGAATGAGCCAGCCCGAAACTCATGGTCAGGCCGGACAGGCCGGGCGCAGGGCTGATTTCCAGTGCCGCAACAGCGTGCATGATCTCTTGAACCACATGCACGGCGTCATGTCTGCTGGTCATCGGCAGCAGGAGCAGGAATTCTTCTCCGCCCCAGCGTGCGCATGCATCGGTCTGTCGCAGGCGATGGCGCAATACGCCGGCAATCCGGCACAAAGCCAGATCGCCAGCCTCATGGCCGGCCAGATCATTGATGCGTTTAAAATGATCGACATCCCCCAGTGCAACGGCAAAGGCCGGCCCACCCCGTGTCTGGCGTGCCAGTTCATCACGCAAGCGTGCCAGCAGGTAGCGGCGGTTATGCAGGCCGGTGAGTTCGTCGTGCTCGGATTGCTGGCGCAGTTCCTTATTGAGCTCCTGCAGCGAGTGCTGGTAGCGATCCGAAATGCGCAGCAGGCGCTCAAGGCGTTTGAGCTGCGCATCATGACGCTCGGCATAGCTGAGTCCTCTGTCGTACTCTGCCTTCTGGTAACGGTCGGAAATACGGGTCAGCCGTTCAAGCTGTTCGGTGTCGGTGCGATAGCGGCTGAACAGCATACTCAGCGCATCATGCAGCGGGTGGTCTTGCCACTGCGGGTCTGCCAGCAAGCTGCTGATCGTCTGTTCCAACTGGGATGAAGATGCCATAGCTCTTATATCGTTTCAGCCGCCGTGATATTGAAAGGGAAGGTGCAGTCTTCCTTGAACTCTTCCGCCAGTTCGGAGACTCGTTCATTTTGCGGCTGGTAATGCCAGACGAGGCTGACATCGCGGCCATCCTGAAAAGCCTCCTCGGCGCAGTCGAGGATGTCCATCATGATGCGGATGCTGCTGGTGTTAAGGTAGAGCAGGGCAAACTCCAGCCTAAGCGGATGCTGGGTTTCACCCAGAAAAGCATTGACCCAATCAAGAGTCGGCTGAAAAAACTCGAAAGCATTTTCCGGGTAAGAGTCGCCGGACATGTGGAGCACACCATTGGAAAAATCGGTACGGATATGCGGTGTTGATGCCGTCGCTGCAATATTCAGATCATTCATATCAAGGATTCCTATTGCTCAAAGCGTGACTTGCAAACTGAAAAAACCGAACTGTCCATCCAGTTTTTGCAGGCAGGCAAGTGGCGCCTGATGAGCCTTGCGTGCAATATCGATCAGCCCGAGCCCGGCGCCGGTGCTGGCACCCGCATCGCGCGGCGCACGCAGTTGGGTCTTGTAAGCCGCCTTGAGGGCCGCCTTGTCCATGCTGGCAAGTTGTGCGACTCGACCGCACAGTGCCTCGCCGTCGGCGTAGTGCACCATATTGCCGGCACAGATTTCGTAATGCCCGTCGCTGCCGCGGGAAATGACCACCGTGCCGCTGGCCATGGTTTCCGGCAGCTGTTTTTCCCGCGCATAGTGACGGATATTCTGCGTCAGTTCGATATAGATACTGAATACATCGGCAACCGACGAGGGCGAGGCCTCCAGTGCCTCAAGGTGACGGCGCAAAGCCAGGCCGATCTCTTCGATCAGGGAGGCGGAAAACGGCCCGTTGAAGCTGAGCAGGATCGCATTGCGATCGAAAGTCTCGCGTAGCGCGAGCAGGTCTTGAGGTTTCATCATGCCTCCTTAGATTGGGTTCGGACTCGCATCGGTGCCCAGCACGGCGATATCGTCCAACTGGGCCTTGTCTTGCTGGTAGTCGGCCAGAATGGTTTGCAGGCGTGCACTGCGCTGTGCCCAAGGCAAAGCCTGCAGCCCGGCCAGTACGGCCTCGAAGCGTCGCCTGCCGAAGCCGTAGCCGGACTCTCCGCCATTTTGGTCGAGCAAACCGTCACTACTGAGGTACAGGGACAAGCCTGCGCGCAGGGGATGCTGGTGGTTGGCCGTTTCAATGACGCGCTTCTCGCCTAGTGCCCGCCGTGCACCGCGGATCAGCGTGACGCCTTCACCGTCTACGGTATAAAGATCCATGTGCGCACCGGCAAAAGTGAAGTTTCCGCTTGCAAAATTGATATGGCACAGGGCGGCATCCATGGTGGTGCTCACCTGGGCGTTGGCCGCGTCGCTACTGAAGCGGGTGCGGGCGGCATCATCCATCCGGCTTAGCAGGTCGGCAGGATCTTCCGCAGAGCCTTCATCCAGCGCGCTCTGGAAGGCAGCGTAGGCCTGCATGGTCATCAGGGCGCCGGATACTCCATGGCCGGCACAATCAATCAGCCCGAACAGGTAGCCTTGCGCGGTGGGGGTAAACAAATAAAAATCACCCCCCACCACATCGCGTGGCCGCCACAGCAACAGATGCCTGTTGTGCAGGGTGTCCTGCAGGGCGCGTTCCGGCAAGATGCCATGCTGGATCAGGCTGGCATAACGTATGCTGTCGTTGATCTTGCGGTTGGCGTCAGACAGGACAAGGTTAGCCGTGGTCAATTGTTGGGTGCGCTGGCTGACCTTATGCTCCAACTCCTGTGTGTGGGCTTGCACCTGTTGGGCCATCTCGTCAAAGGCCGAGGCCAACTCGCCGATCTCGTCATTGCGCGGCATTGATGCCTTGGCGGTATAGTTGCCCGCAGCCATTTGCCTGACGCTCGCGGTCAGCCGGGCAATCGGTTTGAGCAGGAGCTGATCAAAACCCAGCACGACCAGCAATAGCGTCATTAACACCAGTGTCAGCATGGCAATGACGACACCCGATACCAGCGTGCCATCCACCACCCGGCTGGCTGTCGGATCGATGGCCGAGACGGCAAACCATTCCAGCTCGGGGATTATGGAAATGGCCAGCAGCTGGGGCTTGCCGTCCAGCGTCAGCGAAAGGGACTCTTGAGTGCTGGCGCCGGAACTCAGGCGTGTCAGTGCGCCTTGCAGTGCACGGGCATCATCGTGACCGGAGAGGTAACGGGCCAGTGTCGGTTTGTCCTGCCCCTGTTTGCCGGTCGCGTTGTAGACGATGCGGGCCGGGTCGGGGTGGGCCAGAATGCTGGCCTGGCTATCAATAATCATGCTGCTGACGCCAGGCTCTGCGTTTTGTACGTAATCGTACAAAAAACGGGTCAGCTCAAAACCGGTGCCGACCATGCCTAATGGCTGGCCATTTTCCGCTACCCGGACATTGACCCAAGCCTTGGTGACCCTGACATGCTGGTCGTAATTGACATTGAGGTTGAACGCATTCTGCTGCTTGAGGCTGGCAAAGAACCACGAATCAGCCTGATTTTGTCTTGACAGTGTGTAGCGTGCGCGCGGGCTGAAGGGCTTGATGCTGTCGTTGAAGTAAAAATGATGCGAGCCGCTGCTACTGGCAAAGTAGGAGTGATCGGCAAATAGACGGCGAAAGGACTCGGCCTCGGCAAAGAAAGCCCGCTTGATGGCCGGATCGTCATCATTGCGCATAAAGGCACGGGTGGTCGGGGAGTCGGCCATCTTCTGCGCCAGCACCAGTTCGCGCTGAATGGGGACCAGCAGGTTGAGCCGCTTCAGTTCGACATGGCCAACGATGTAGGAAGAGGCAAAGTGATGACGCGCCCTGTCCAGTAGCATACCGCCGGCCAGCAGTGCCAGCAGCAGCACCCCCAGTGCCGCCAGCAAGACGGCAACAACCGCCTTGCGGCGTACTGTTCTGAACAGTGTATTGACGTCGGGCTTAAACTGGGCGAGTGAAACACGCATGCTATTTGTTGAACCAGCAATGAATTTTTATGCATTCTAATTGTTTTTGTTAATTGTTTATATAGCCAGCGAATTCCTTATGCAGCCATACCTACACTTTGCCCACGCCAATAGTTTCCCGGCCGGCACTTACCGCAAGATGCTGGCCGTACTCGAAGGGCATTATCAGGTCGGCTATCTGGATACGGTCGGTCATAATCCGGCTTTTCCGGTCAGTGATTGCTGGCCGCATCTGGTGCGTGAAACCATCGCTTTTATCGAGACGCACTACCCGGCGCCGGTATACGGCGTTGGCCACTCGCTGGGCGGCTTTATGATGTTTTACGCGGCCATTTTGCGTCCCGACCTGTTTCGCGGCATCGTTATCCTGGATTCACCCCTGATGGGGCCGATGCGCTCGCACGGCATCTGGCTGGCCAAGAAGCTGGGCTTCATCCATAAGCTGACCCCGGGCAAGAACACGCTGCAGCGGCGCGACAGTTGGGCCGATGAGGCGCGAATGTATGATTATTTTGCGCGCAAGGCGCTGTTTGCACGCTGGGACCCCGATTGCCTGGCCGACTATGCGCGTTACGGCAGTGAAGACAACGGTAAAGGCGGGCGGCGGCTGAAGTTCCGCCCGCAAATCGAACATGCGATTTACCAAACCTTGCCGCATGATCACCCGTCTTATCGTGGCCAGCTAAAAGTACCGGGTGTTTTTGTGGCCGGTACGCAGTCCGGTGTGCTCAAGGCGGGTGACTTGCGCTGGATGCAGCACCATTTTGGCTTGAAGGTCGTACATCAGAACGGCACGCATTTATTCCCAATGGAGCACCCGGTAGAAACCGGCAGGCACATTGTGGACATCATTGGCCGTATGGAAGCAGCGCGCTAATCTATCCCGGCTTTCGACGCCTGTTTCCTGTTGGCCAGTGTGTTCCGCCCGGTCTTGCTGGCCGGGCTTGTCTATCTGAGCGTCGCCAGCCGCAAGCGCATGGTCTCGCGCGTGACCGGCCCGGCGATGCCGTCTGCCTTGAGGCGGGCGGCTTTCTGGAAGGCGATGACCGCCCGGCGGGTGGCCGGACCATAGCGGCCATCAGTCCTTAGCTGCGGCCTTGCACCCAGATCGTTCAGTGCCTGCTGCAGCCAGCGCGTGTCGCTATCGGTGTCGGCGTTTTGCCATGCGGCCAGCCCGCTATCCTGCAGCAAGGGCCACAGTCTGGAAAACCATAGTTGGCGATCGGCCAGCCCGTTGTAGCCGCCATTGATCTTCTTGGTGATGCTGCGGATATCGTTCTTGTCGGCATGGTCGTTGAGCCGGCTTTCGCTCCATTCGGCCAGTGCCGGCTTGAGGGCGTGCTCGGGCAGCGTCACCCACTCGGGGTGCGTCTCGAAATCGACGCCACAGGCCAGACCCATGCGGCGGTGATTGCCGCGACCGGTGGTCTGCAGCATGCCGTTGCCGCGAAAGCGAAAACCGTCGCCGGCCCCGGTGTTGCCCAGTTCTCTGGCCTTGTAGGGGTTGCCCAGCCCGTAGACCCGCTCGGCGATCGCCTCCGGATGGCCGGCGAGCTTCGCCGCCTCGGCAGCAGTGATGGCGGCGCTATGCTTGCCCACCCCGAAAATTTGCCCAAGCCGAGGTGCGCTGTAGTTCATGTTTTCACGCAGGATGCTGAAGCCGCCGGTTTCATGCAGCATCTGGGCGAGAAAATGGCCACGCCTGAGTGCGCTTGTCAGCCCGTGCTGTAGCAGCAAGGCATCGCTCTGGCGCAGCGCACTCAGGTAGTCGGTTTTGGCTTTGGGCGCGAGCGAGGCGACGATATCGGCAAGGGGTTTCATGGCGGGCTACCGGATACAAAAACCCAGTCTAGGACAGCTCGGGATGGAAGCCTGCGGCGCATGGCGTGGCAGCGACGGGCATCAGTGTTATCCTTTGTGCATATCAAGACCGGCATGGATGGCGGCAAGCGCGCGCCGAAAACACAAGGAGAAGTGAAGATGCAAAAACGGATTTGGCTTGCCACGGTGGTATCGGTGGCGGTGCTGTACGCCGAGGCGGCCTTGCTTGGCGGCTATCACGGCTTAAGCGGGGTGAACCTTGTGCGCGGCCCGCTTGAAGCATGTCAGGCACTGGCGTTCAGCTTCGCCTCCGGCCTGGGGCTCCCGGGTGGTGTTGCACTGGCGATCGCCGCCTTGCTGCTGGCCTTGCCGCCATGGCTGTTTGCACGGCTGATCGTGCGTTTGCCGGAGTAACTGTGAGTGGCAGCCGATACGCTGCATGTATCGTGCTTACCGGCGGGCGAGGCTGGCTGCCTAAGTTGCCCAGCGCTCTGTACGCAGCGATATAGACGCGCTTGCTTCGCTTGTTTTGTATAGCCAACGCAGAGACATATGCCTTGCCGGCAATGACCGGGACGCTGGCGTCTTCCGTACAGGCAGCGTCAGCCGCGTGTGGAAGATCTGTGTGACACCCTGCTTGGCGTATCATGTCCATTCTCATGAATTTGACATTGCATGGCTGGAGAATTGATGCCGGAAGGATTCTCTTATTGCCGCTGTCCGCAGTGCGGGCGCAGCAACCGGGTCGACCAGCAGCAGGCGGCAGCGCGTCGCCCCTTGTGCGGGCATTGTGGTGCGCTGCTGGCCGCCGCTACACGACAGGCTCCGCCACTGCTGGTGCTGCTGGGCGTACTGGTGCTGGCCTTGCCTGCCAGCCAGTGGGCGATGCCCTACGTCGGCCGAACCGCCTCGCTGTGGGTGGCGGTGATGCTGGCCTGGCTGGTGCTGCGTTATTACCGGGCCAGCTTCGACGCCGGCTGGAAGGTGATGCTCGCCATGTTCGGCGTCAGTGTGTGCCTGCTGCTGTATGACCGCAGCCCGGAGGCGGGCGCGCTGCAAATGGCAAACATGACTACCCCCTTATCCGGCGTGGCCGGGCCGTTGCGCGGCGACCCGCACCGCGACTATCTGGCTGCCGTGGATGCGCGCGACCCGGAAATCAATGTGCTCGCATCGCGTCTGGTTAAAGGCTGCGCCGTGCGCGATCAGGCTTGCGAGGCGGACAGCATTGCGCGCTTCGTCGCCGACCGTATCGACTACCGCAACGATCCGGATGGCGGGCGCGACTATATCAAGCCGCCACGGCAGACACTGGCGGCAACGGCCGGCGACTGTGAGGACAAGACCATTCTCGCCGTCAGCCTGCTCGAAACGCTGGGTATCCGCAGCGTGATGGTGTTCGAGCCGGGCCATGTCTACCCGATGGCCTGCTTCGAGCAAACACCCGAAGCACTGCGCGGCAAAGCGGGCCGTCAAATTGCCGGTGCCGGCAACTGTTTCGCGCTGGAACCGACCGCGAAAAATTCCGGTCTGGGGGTGGAGAAGGATACCGGCCGCATTGAAGCCACCTATCTGGTCAAAGGAGGGCAGCGCCTTGACTAAGCATGGCTGGCATTACGGACGTGTGGCGCTGGGGCTTTTGTGGGCGCTACTCTGTGCGCCCTTGTGGGCGGCCGAACTGCATATCGAACACCTGCCCGATGGGCGTACCCAGTTGGCGCTATCGGGCAATGGCCGTTGGGCAGAGACGGTGCATATCGAAGTCACGCCGGCTTGGGCGGTGCAATCCTCGACGCAAGCGTGGCCTATGCAGGTCGAAATCAGGCCGGAAGAAGTGCGCCGGCTGATCGCCGAAATCAGGCTGGCACCGGGTGCGCAGGTCAGCTTCAATCGTCGTAGCCGGCCCGGCCTTGCGTCGGCGCAGCATCAGGATGGCTACGCCTATTTGCGGCCCATCCCCAGCATGGGGGCGCTGGCAGGTGGCGAGGCGCAGGGACGGGCGGCGCTGGGCGAGGCGGTGCGCGTCGCCCGTGACGGCATCGTGGTGCAGACCGAGGCGCGCGACGACGCGGGCTATGTGCTGGTCGCCCACGCAGACGGCACGCTGGGCAGTTACAGCGGGTTCAGGCCGGGGGCGGATTTGCCGCCGGGGCGCTACGTCAATCGCGGCGGCGTGCTCGGGCAAGGGGTCGGCACTTACACGCTGCTGTTCCGTGTCGAGCGCCCCGCCGCCAGTCTCGACGCCGCGCAGCCGGTGGCCTCGGCCGTATGGGACGCGGCCGAGCGTGACGAGCGTACCGTGACCCGCCTGCCGGGCTTGGTGCCAGACACACCACCGGTGCAGGACACGCCGGACACGCCGCCAGTTGCGACGCCTGATCCGCTGCCGGGTGACGCCTCCGTCTGGCGGGACGATGTGAAGTTTGTCGCGCAGGTGCTCGCGGTGACTGCGGTGTTGCTGTTTGCCTTCCCGCTGCGCCGTCGCACGGTGGCGGCGAAACGTACGGCGCGCGGGCCGGCGGGTGGCGGGGCACAGGTCAACCTCGATGCCTACGCCCAATTGCTGCGCGCAGTCGGTGGCGATGCGGCGATGGTAGAGCGTCTGCTGGCCTATGAGATCAAGCGTGGGGCAAGTCCGTCTGATGCCGCACAGGCGGCGCTGGAGCGTTTGCAGCGGGACAGGGCGCGAAGTACTTAGTCGCGAGTGACTTCGCAAAGCGTATTTCGAGTTGGAGTCCGCTGCGCGGACGTTTTTGATTGCCGCTTCCGCGCGGCCAACGGGGTTATTTCTTTTGTCTCGCCAAAAGAAATAACCGAAAGAAAAGGCGACCCGAAGCCGCTTCGAAACCCCGCGCCAAAGCCGTCCGCCAAGGCGCCGCCCAACTCGCAATTTGCTAGCGTCAAATTGCTCGAACAAGGGGCGGCTTAAAACCTTGGCGGCCGCCTTTACCTCGGCTTGCGGCTACGGGGTGGGGCGACTCCCCATGTGTGCGGCGGGTTTGTGAGGTTTTGTAGGGTGGGTTAGCCGCCAGCGGCGGCGTAACCCACAGAAGTATTGTGCCTTGCAAACAAGTTGGTGGGTTACGGCCTGCGGCCTAACACCTAACCCACCCTTGT
>NZ_JBOFOO010000349.1:0-9778 GCF_051659485.1 Craterilacuibacter sp.
CCATCCAGTCACCGTCCGGCGCCATCTCGTGATACATGCGCATATCGAATAGCGAGAATTCCAGCTGGCGTACCGTCATCATGCCGTTCTGGAAATTCTTGGCGGCAATCATCTTGTCGTAGAGCGCCTTGGGCAGCGGCTCGCCGCTGTCCACCTGCGCCGTCATGCCCTGCAGCACGTCCCATTCCCAGCAGAAGTTTTCCATAAACTGCGATGGCAGCTCGACCGCGTCCCATTCGACACCGGAGATGCCGGAGACACCCAGTTCGTCGACACGGGTCAGCAGATGATGCAGGCCGTGACCGAACTCGTGGAACAGGGTGATCACTTCATCGTGGGTAAATACGGCCGGCTTGTCACCCAGCGGACGGGTGAAATTGCAGGTCAGGAACGCCACCGGTTTCTGCACGGCTCCGCCCTTGGCGCGGCGGCCAAATACATCGGCCATCCATGCGCCGGGGCGCTTGCCCTCGCGTGCGTAAAGATCGAGGTAGAAGCCGCCCACCAGCTCGCCGTCTTTCACGATCTCGAAGTAGTCCACATCGTCGTGCCATACCTTTGCCTCCGCCTTGCGGATGTCGACGCCGTACAGGGTTTTCACCACGCCGAACAGGCCGTCGAGCACGCGCGGCTCGGGGAAGTATTGCTTGAGCTCCTGCTCGGAGAAGGCATAGCGCTGTTCGCGCAGCTTCTCGCCGGCATAGGCCAGATCCCATGCTTCCAGCGTGTCCAGACCCAGCTCGTCGCGGGCGAAGGCTTCCAGCTCCTTGCGGTCCTGCACCGCGTAGGGCTTGGCGCGCACGGCCAGATCGCGCAGGAAGGTGATCACCTGCTCCGGCGACTCGGCCATCTTGGTCGCCAGCGACAGCTGGGCATAGGAGCCAAAGCCCAGCAACTGCGCTTCTTCGCGCGCGAGTTTCAGCTTCTCGCGCATGATGGGCGTGTTGTCCTGTTCTGCCGGCCCGAACTCGGATGCGCGCTTGGCGTAGGCTTCATACACTTCGGCGCGCAGCTCGCGCTTGTCGGCATACTGCATCACCGGGAAATAGCACGGGAACTGCAGCGTCAGCTTGTAGCCCTCTTTGCCATCGGCGGCCGCCATGGCGGCAAACATCGCTTTGGCATCGTCCGGCACACCGGCAAGATCGCCTTCATCGGCGATGAATTTCACCCAGGCATCGGTGGCATCCTGCACATTCTCGCCGAACTTGGCCGACAGCTCGGACATCCGGGTCGAGACTTCGACATAGCGCGCCTTGTCGGCATCCGGCAACTCGGCGCCAGCCAGACGAAAATCGCGCAGCGCATTATCGATAATGGTCTTGCGCGCCTGCGGCCACGCATCAAAATGACTATTGCCGCGCAGTGCCTGGTATTTGGCGAACAGCGCCAGATTCTGTCCCAGCTCGGTACCGAATAGCGACACCTTGGGCAAGGCGGCATTGAATGCGTCGCGCATGCCGTCCATATTCAGCACGCTATTGAGGTGGTAGACCGCATTCCACGCGATGCCCAGCCGCTCGGTGGCATCGGTCAGCGGGCCTTCCACATTGTCCCAGCTTGGGGCATCACTATTGGCGGTGACACTGGCCACCACGGCGCGCGCCTCGGCCAGCAACTGGTCTATGGCCGGCGCCACATGTTCGGCGCGGATGGTATCGAAACGGGGCAAGCTGGAAAAATCGAGCAGCGGGTTGGTATTCATCGTTATGTCATCCTTGGTCGGGGCTCGCCTGTATGATAGGCAGCATCAAACGACAAGATGAGGACAGCCCGATGAATCACAACCTGCGTTCTTTTGACGGCATCACGCCAAATGTGGCCGCTTCGGCCTATATCGACCCGGCAGCCGTCATCATCGGCGAGGTCACGCTGGAAAAAGACAGCTCGGTCTGGCCGTATGCGGTCATCCGTGGCGACGTCAACAGCATCACCATCGGCGAAGGCAGCAATGTGCAGGACTTCGCCATGCTGCATGTCAGCCACAAAAAAGAATCCGACCCGCTAGGCGCGCCGCTGGTGATCGGCAAGCATGTCACCATCGGCCATCACGTCACGCTGCACGGCTGCAGCATCGAAGACGAAGTGCTGGTCGGCATCGGCACTATCGTGCTCGACCGCGCCCATATCGAAAAGCATGTACTGGTCGGTGCCGGCTCGCTGGTGCCGCCGGGCAAGCGGCTGGAATCGGGCCACCTGTATCTGGGCAATCCGGTGAAAAAGGTGCGCGCGTTGACTGCCGAAGAAATTGCCTACTTCAAATACTCGGCCGAACACTATGTGCGGCTGATGAACAAGCACCGCAGCTGAAAAATAGCCAGCAGCAACCCTGCAGGCACGGATTCCCGTGCCTGCATCGCATCCATCTGCATCCGACATTCCCGCTTGACTGGCAGCGCAGGCGCAGCCGCTGAATCAAGCTTTCACCTCCCCCCTCCACCCACGGCCACACCTGAAGCCAGATCATCTATCGCTTGAAAAACCATCCTTTGTCAGTGACAGGCCAACACCTGTCTAATCCTCCCCATCAGGCACGCTCACGATGCGTAAGCGGCCAATATCCCAGGAGATATCATGCAAGGTGGCACAGGTTTATTACTGGTATTGCTATTGGCCATCGTGCTGATTGTGGTGCTGATCGTTAAAGTTCGGGTCCATGCGTTTCTTGCACTGATGGCAGCCTGTTTCGTGGTCGGTATCGGCTCGGGCATGCCGCTCACCACTATCGCCGCCTCGTTCGAAAACGGCGTCGGCGGCACACTCGGCTTTCTGGCAGCAATTATTGGTCTGGGCAGCATTCTGGGCAAAATGCTGGAAGAGTCCGGTGGCGCTGAGCGCATCGCCAAGACTCTGCTGCAGGTGCTGGGTAAGGAACGCGCATCGTGGGCAATGATGCTGGTCGGCTTCATCGCTGGCATTCCGGTCTTTTTCGAAGTGGGCTTTGTCCTGCTGATTCCGCTGATCTACGTCGTCGCCAAAGAAACCCGCCTCAATATGCTGTATCTGGGCGTGCCACTGGCCATTTCACTGATGGTAGTGCATTGCATGCTGCCGCCCCACCCTGCAGCGATGGCGATTACCGGCATGCTAGGCGCCGACGTGGGTAAGGTCATCCTGTACGGCCTGATCGTGGGCTTGCCGACGGCCATCATCGCGGGCCCGATCTGGATCAATCTGGTATGCAAGCGTGAAGCTCCCGCCACCCAGCAAGCTTTTCTGGAAGAACGCTGCGACAGCGGCGAACGCAAAGATCTGCCCGGCTTTGGCATCACCCTGTTCACCATCCTGCTGCCGCTATTGCTGATGGTGGGCAAAACGGTTGCCACCATGGGGCTGACGCCAGGTACAGCCAGCTACGAAGTGGTCGCCTTTCTGGGTAACCCGCTGCCGGCACTGGCGATTGCGGTGATGTTCGCCTACTGGTCGCTGGGGCTGCGTCGCGGCCTGAAGATGGCCGATCTGTTGCGGCTGACCGACAAATGCTTCCCGCCACTGGCCAGCATCTTGCTGATCATCGGTGCCGGCGGTGCCTTCAACGGCATCCTGATCGACAGCGGTGTGGGCAAGGTCTTGGCCGGCACGCTGGCACAACTGGACATGAACCCTATCGTACTGGCCTGGCTGATTGCAGGGCTGATGCACTTCGCCGTCGGCTCGGCCACCGTCGCCATGATCAGCGCAGCCGGCATGGTCTTGCCTATGCTGGGTGACGACGCCGGCTACAGCCGCGAAATCATCGTGATTGCCATCGGCGCCGGTGCTATCGGCTGGACCCATGTCACCGACTCGGCATTCTGGGTGGTGAAGGAATATCTGGGTGTCTCGCTATCCGATGCACTGAAGAAATTTACCGGCGGTACCGTGCTGGCCTCCGTGGTCGCACTGGGGCTGACCCTACTGTTGTCGCGCGTGATTTAAGCCGAATCCAAACAATACACGATCAAACTTATTATTCGATACAGGAGCCACATCATGATTCTGGGCAAAACAATTGAAAGCTGGTGCGCCAGCTACCCGCTGATCAATGAACTGATCGCCTTGCAGGAAACCAGCTGGTTCAACCCCGGCATCGCACCAACGGCAGAAGCACTGGCGGATGTCGGCCTGACTGCAGCCGATGTGGCCGATGCCAGTGCCCGTCTGGACCGCTTTGCCTCCTACATCATGCAGGTGTTCCCGCAAACCCGCGCCAGCGGCGGCATCATCGAGTCGGGCATCCTGCCCATGCCCAAGCTGCAGGCCGAACTGATGGCGCGTCACGGCCAGGAATCCAGCGGCCAGCTGTGGCTCAAGGCCGATTGCAATCTGCCGATTTCCGGCTCGATTAAGGCACGCGGCGGCATCTATGAAGTACTCAAGCATGCCGAAGATCTGGCACTGGCTGCCGGCCTGCTCAACATCGATGATGACTACGCCCTGCTGGACAGCGATGCCATGCGCGCATTCTTCGGACAGTATAAAGTCGCGGTCGGCTCGACCGGCAACCTGGGCCTGTCCATCGGCATCATGAGTGCACAGCTGGGCTTTCAGGCCTCGGTACATATGTCGGCCGATGCCCGCCAGTGGAAGAAGGACAAGCTGCGCGCCCATGGCGTCACCGTGGTTGAATATGAATCCGACTACAGCGTGGCGGTGGCACAAGGCCGCAAAGAAGCCGAATCCGATCCTAGCTGCCACTTTGTCGACGATGAGAACTCGACCAGCCTGTTCCTCGGCTATGCCGTTGCTGCCGAGCGACTGCAGCGCCAGCTCGCTGCGGCAGGGATCACGGTCGACGCCGAACATCCGCTATTCGTCTATCTGCCATGCGGCGTCGGTGGCGGCCCCGGCGGGGTGGCCTTCGGCCTCAAACTGGTGTTTGGCGACGCCGTACACTGCATCTTTGCCGAACCGACCCACTCGCCATGCATGCTGCTGGGCGTCCACACCGGCATGCACGACGCCGTCTCGGTGCAGGACTTCGGCATCGACAATGTCACCGCCGCCGACGGACTGGCCGTCGGCCGCGCCTCCGGTTTTGTCGGCAAGGCGATGCAACGCCTGCTGGACGGCTACTACACCGTCAGCGACGACACGCTCTATCGCTATCTGGCGCTGGCCGAACAGCTGGAAGGCATCCGCATGGAGCCTTCGGCACTGGCCGGGTTACCGGGCATGGCGCGGGTACTGCAGGAAACACAGGGCTACCGCGCCCGCCTCGGCCTGAGCCGCGAACACATGGCCCGCGCGACCCATCTGGTGTGGGGTACCGGCGGCAGCATGGTGCCGCCGGCGGAAATGGAGGCCTATCTGGCTAAAGGCCGGTCACTACTGGCCTAAACGCCGCTACGCTACACCGCCCGGGTTCGCTGATTGCGGCAGATCCGGGCGGTTTGTATCCGGCTTTCCGATACAATGCGAGCATGTTGAATCTTTCGCCAAGAATGGGTGCCAGGCTCACCAACGCCCAGTTCGCCAACCTGCATACCTTTCTGGTAGCGGCCCGCCACTTGAGCTTCGCCCGCGCCGCCGAAGAACTCTGCCTGACCGCCAGCGCCGTCAGCCACCGCATCGCCCGCCTGGAACAAGGCCTGTCACTTGCGCTCTTCCACCGCCTGACACGGCGGGTCGCCCTGACCGAGGACGGCGAGCGTATCTACCGTATTCTGCAAGGCGCGATGGGCGAACTGTCCGAAGCATTGCAACAGACACCACAAGCCGAAGTGGCCGGTGCCATCGCGCTCTATGTCCGTCCATCACTGGCACAATGCTGGCTGGTGCCGCGCCTGGCCGACTTCAGCGCCCGCTACCCGCATATTTCGCTGGATATCCGCGTAGGGAACGACAACGTCGATTTCCGCACCCAAGCTATCGATCTGGCTTTGTACTACGCAGATGGCGAGTTTCCCGGTCTGGTCGGCAGCAAGCTGATGGGCGAGATGATCGCACCGGTGTGCAGCCCGGAATATGCCCGCAAGCATGGTTTGCTGGACACGCCCGACAATCTGCGCCATTGCACCTTGCTGCACGATTCGCTGGCCTGGCATAACGCGGCCTATGATGCCGAATGGCGCTTATGGGCACGCCATCACCAGATGGAAGCCTTGCTGCCCGGGCGCAGCCTCACCTTTGACCGCTCGGATCTATGTGTAATTGCGGCACTCAACCATGGCGGCATCGCCATCGGCCGCCATCAACTGGTGCAAAAGCGCATCGACAAGGGCGAACTGATCCTGCCCTTCGGCAGTTTCACCCAGCCCGGCCACTATGATTATTACCTGGTTCACCCGCCATACGAGGCCACCCCCAAGCGGCTGCAGGTTTTGATAGACTGGCTGCACGAATGCGCAAGCCAGCCTTTGCCTGCCACAGCGTAAGCCTCAAGCCATACGGGATGCGCCTGTAATGTGCGCAGCTTCTACGGCAACGTGATCGGTAGCGGCACCCTGCCGCTGGCGGTGCTGGCACAGAAAACGAAGGACGGGGAGGCAAGGCTCGTCCAGAATCAGGCGGGGCGAGCCCGCCATTCTGGGCGTGTTCCAGATTTCCTGAACACGCCGGCGGGCCACCCTACCGGCCTGGGCTACGCACACCAGCCTGCCCGCTAATTCTTACTCGTCATAAAAGCTTAACCCTCTGCGGTTAAGCTGCGGCCATTCCCATTGAATGATTGCAAATCATGACGATCAGCCAGCGCCTGTGGTCTTCGGTTGCCTTCACCCTTGCCTGCCTGCTATTGGTGATGGCCAGCAGCGCCTGGCTGCTGGGACGGACACTGAACGAACTGGACGGCAACCGCCAGCAACAGGCGCTCGGCATCCAAATGCATACCCTCAAGAGCGAAGCGCTGGCGCTTTCGCGCGCCGATCCGCTGCTGGATGAAACGGCCACCCGGCTCAAGCGCGCCGATGCGACCTTCTCCCGCTTGTTACCCGGCGTGCTCTTGGCCCTGCCTGTCAGCGAGCGCGAAACTTTTCGCAGCATCGTCGCCGCTAACTGGGCGCAGTACCACAAGCAGATGGCCTCGGCCTTGCTGATTGCCGCTACCGCACCGGAAGACGCGCTGGTCATTCCGGAGTCCGCCTACAACAGCTATCTGGCGCCGCTAGTTGCTAGGCTGGATCAGGACATCCAGCGCCAGCAGGCGCAGATCGAACGGGACAATCTGCAGATCTCCCGCGACCTTGACCACCTGCTGCTACTGGTGCTCGGGCCGCTGGCGCTGGCTTGTCTCGCCGTGGTGCTGTCGCAGGGCGCGCTCGCCCACTGGCTCAAATGCCGCATCCGTGCCATCGATCAGGCAGCCGGCAGTCTGGCCGAGGGCTGCTTATCGACGAGGCTGCCCGAAGCGGGCAAGGACGAACTGGCGCATGCGGCGCAAGGCATCAACCGCTTTCTGGAAAAACTGGCCGCCCTATTGTCCCGCGTGCAAAACCATGCCGCCGCCGGTGCCCATGAAAACACGCTGCTGTCCGGACTGACGCAGCAGGTCATCGCCATCAGTGTGGCACAGGCCGAAGAAGCCGATGTCTCCCACCATGCCGCCAGCCGCGTCGACGAGGCGGCGGCCATGATCGCCCGCCATCTGGCCGTGATCGAAGCCGGTACCGGCGACGTGGCGCGCCGCACGATCACCGCACGCAGCGCCTGCGAACAGGGTGCCGTCAAGATGGGGCAGTTGCTTGAACGCATCGATGCGGTCTCGCAACAAATGAACGAACTGAAACACTCCAGCGACAATATCCGTCAGGTCAGCACGCTGATCCGCGACATCGCCGACCAGACCAATCTGCTGGCGCTCAATGCGGCGATCGAAGCGGCGCGCGCCGGCGAGAGCGGGCGCGGCTTTGCCGTCGTTGCCGATGAGGTACGCAAGCTGGCCGAACGCACCCGCGATGCCACCGACGGCATCAGTCAGGCCTTGGTACAGATCGAAAATGCGACCGGCGTGCTGGACAGCACAATCAGGGAGGCTGGCGCGACCGGCAACGACAGCCGGCAGGCACAAAGCGTGCAGGCCGAAACGCTGGCCGCCGTCGATGCTGCACTGGGCGAAGTCAGCCGCAAAGTCAGCGAAATTGGCGAGGCGGGGGAAGAACAGGAGGCCAGCGGGCGACAGATCGTCGACACCAGCCGCCACCTGTCGGACAAGGCACAAGCCATCGCCCGCCAGATGGCCACCATCGCACCGATGACCCAGCGTCTGGATCAGGCCTCGGCACTATTGCTGGGCGAAATGGCCTGGTTCAGGCAGGAAACAGCAGCACCGCAAGCGGCGCCGCACCATCCTGCCGCTTACAGTACCGCCAGCGCCGCCGCGTAATCCGGCTCCTGCCCCACCTCACTCACCAGCTCGCTATGCAACACCTTGTTGTCGGCATCCAGCACCACCACCGCGCGCGCGGTCAGGCCCTGCAAGGGGCCGCTAGCGAACTCGACGCCCCAGCTGCTGCGAAACTCCGGATGACGGAAGGTCGACAGATTGACCACGCCCTCGATGCCCTCGGCGCCGCAAAAGCGCTTCTGTGCAAACGGCAGGTCGGCCGAGATGCACAGCACGGTCACACCGTCGCGGCCGGCGGCCTGTTCATTGAACTTGCGCACCGAGGTGGCGCAGGTCGGGGTGTCGACGCTGGGGAAAATATTCAGGATCTTGCTGCCGGCAAAGTCGGCCAGCGTCACCTCGGCCAGATCACCGTTGGTCAGATTAAAGGCCGGAGCCTGAGAACCGACGACAGGCAGAACGCCGGACACTTCGATAGGGTTACCGCGCAGGGTGATGGTAGGCATGGACTGCTCCTTGTAGGTTGACGCCGTATCCTGCGCCACATGCCATCGAGATTCAACCACACGCACTGTAGGGTGGGTTAGGCCGAAGGCCGTAACCCACCAGCTACGCTACAGCTCTACATCCTTACTGCACTTCTGGCATAACAGTAAAAACTTTCCTCTCTTCAGCATCGTCGCTTCTTCCAGATGAATCAGGCTAAAGCTCATTGGCAACAAATCAGTCACCCGATCTTCATTGGTAACACCACGATTCCCACAAACACAGACGGCAATTCCTTGCTCTCCATTCCATTCGATATGGCTACCTTGCATCATTTCTCCAAAAACAATCTTAAAAATCCTGTCTGCAGGCACCTCCTCACAGGGGGCTAAAGACCTGCATCCATTAATTCATGAACCCACTGCATGAAGCCGCTGCTCACCCATGGCAAATGAAGCCTTGTGGATCCGCCCTTGCCTGACCTCGTAGATACAGAGCATTTCCATGCAGCCTACGCCTTCGGAGAAGTTACGCGTCACCCGCTCGTGATCGATGACAATATCGCCCATCTGCGTGCGTGAAATCAGGTCAGCGTACAGATCCGCCTCGGCAAAGCGTGCCATGAATCGCAGGCGCATCTCGTCATGGCCTTGTGCAAGGCATTCTCCATGCAGCGCATGCAGTGAAGCATCCGGTGCGTAGGTCCAAGCAGTGCATCAATATCTTTGGCGTTATAAGCATCAAGCTGCGCTTGCACCACCGAGCTTGGGGATGGATAAGACATGGCACCTCAACAAATTGGTATCAGGAATAAAAATGGTGGGCTGAGTAGCCGGCAAACCATGTAATGCGCCAGCCACACAGACGCTACATCGCGCTGTCCTACTCCACCATCTCCAGCCCCAGCTCCGCCATCAGTTCGCGCGCAACGCGGAACGCCTCCACCGCCGCCGGTGCGCCGCCGTAGACACCGGCATGCAGCAGCACTTCGCGTATTTCGGTGAGGGTCGCGCCGTTATTGAGCGCACC
>NZ_JBOFOO010000350.1:0-2800 GCF_051659485.1 Craterilacuibacter sp.
AGCGTCAGCAGCAGCCCAGAAAGCGGCAGCGACTGGCCGCTGCTCAGTCCGATCAGCAGCAGGCCGCCGCTACCGACGATAAGGCCAGCCAGCTGCGCCGCACTGAAGCGCTCGCCCAGCCACAGCGCACCCAGCAGCAAGGTGAAAAAAGCCTGGCTTTGCAATACGATGGAGGCGAGCGAGGCTGGCATGCCGGCCTTGATCGCCGAAAACAGAAAGGCGAACTGGCCGAAGCCGACGGTCAGGCCGTATGCTGCCAGCGCGCGCCACGGCAGCTTGGGGCGGCGCACGAACATTAGGCCGATGCTGGCGGCGCAGGCAAAGCGCAGCGCACCCAATAGAAAGGGCGGTACCCCGGCCACGCCCCACTTGATCACCACGAAGTTGAATCCCCACACGGCGACGATGGCCAGTGCGATCAGTCGATCGGTAAAAGGCATGGATGTCTCCTGTTAGATACTGATTATGCCATCAGCTTGACGTGAGTGCGGCAAGACAGCTTGATACGCTATGCAGCCGGGCAAAGCGCCCGCCCAGCACCAGTTCGGTATGGGCGCGGATTTCATCGGGCGAATAGACGCGGCCGCTGGCCGCATGGGTCATGGCAAAGGTCTGTGTGGCCTCTGTCACAAAGTCGACCGCGTAGCCCAGATCGGAGGCGACGCGGGCGGTGGTCTCGCAGCACTGCTCGGTGCGCAGGCCGGCAATGATCAGCCGGGTGATGCCACGTGCGGCAAGCCAGGGCTGCAGGCCGCTATCGGTCAGCGCATTGTGTACATGCTTGGTGAAGGTGGCATCGGCATCGTCCGGCAGCCAGTCCATGATGCGCACCAGGCCCGAGGCGGCGGTAAATGGCCCGTCGCCGTCTTCGTGCAAGATGTGGACCACCGGTACGCCGTGCGTACGGCAGCCGGCTATCAGGGCGAGCAGTTTGTCGCGAAAGGCGGGCAGGGTGCTTTCGTCCCAGTACGGGCGCTGGATAAACGATTGCTGGACATCGATCACGATCAGGGCGCGGCGTTCGGGCATGCTGTTCTCCTTGTATGGGAGCGGCCAGTATGCGCGCGGAGCAGCGCCTTGCGTGATGCCGGTTACAGACCTGACAGGGGACGGATTCGGCCAAAACGTGTGCAGAGACCGATCCGTATTTCTGCTAGGCTATCCTTTTTGCATGACAGTTGAGAGGTGTGGCATGGAGAAGCATTACCCGGTTCTGGGCGAGAAAAGCATCGTGATGCGCTGGGGCGATATGGACGCCATCGGCCACCTCAACAATGCGGTGTATTTCCGCTATCTGGAGCAGATCCGCATCGACTGGCTGGAAGAGGCCGGTTTTCCGATTACGCCCGATGGTATCGGGCCGGTCATTGCCCATACCGCCTGCCATTTCAAGCGCGAAATTGCCTACCCCAATACCCTGCACATCAGCATCGAGCTGGAGCATCTGGGGCGCAGCAGCCTGAAGTTGCGCCACCGATTTTTTTGCGCGGAAGACCGCGATACGGTGTATGCGGTGGGCGAGGTGACGCTGGTGTGGGTCGACTACCGTCAGGGCAAGAGCGTACCGATTCCGCAGGCGATACGGGATATTGCGACCGCCCGCCTGATTGAAAATTAGTATTGAATAAGTACGGCCATTTTGTTTTATATATTTGTTTATGGTTATTTGATAACATTAAATATATTCTTATTATTTTTGGCTGTATTCCTATGCGTTCAATACGTAGCAAGTTAACCCTGCTGACAGCCGCAGCGATGCTGCTTGCCGCTCTAAGCATCACGCTGATCGTCTGTTTCAACCTGATGCGTAACGCCAATCAGGAAGCCTTGCGCGAGATGCGGCAGATCACCCATGCGCAGGCGCAATATGTCTCCGAATGGCTGGGGGTGCGCAAGAAAATCATCAGCAGCAGCCTCGAGCGTGCAGCAGATCCCGAGGTCAGCTACTACCTCAAGCAACTGGCCGAATCCGGCGGGTTCAGCATTATTTATGCGGGTAATGGTGCGACAGAGGATATGGCGTACTCGGTACCCGGCCGCCCTAAACCCAGCGCCGATTACCGGCCGTCACAGCGGCCGTGGTTTCAGCAATCCAAAATGCAAAACGGCATTATCGTGACCGAGCCCTATCCGGACTCCGAGCCGGAGACCCGGGGGCAGTTGGTGATCACCATCGCCGATAGTGTCAGGGGCCAGCCTTTGGTCGTGGGCGGCGATATTCTGATCGAGCAGTTGGTGCAGTCGATTCTCGGCGTCAAGCTGCCGGGGCAAGGCCATGCGTTCCTGATGACGAAAGACGGCAAGGTTATCGCCTACCCGAAAGACGGTACTGCGCTCAAGCCGGTCGCTACTGTGATTCCAGCACTGGATGGTGCAGCCATCTCCAGCATGGCGGCCTCTTTGCAGGCGCGCAGCATGGAGATAGACGGCAAGGCATTTCTGGTTGAACTCAAGCCGGTAGATGGCAGCGACTGGGTGCTTGGCGTCGCCCTGGATCAGGCCGAGATCGATGCGCCGCTATATCGCATGCTGGCCATGATCATAGGCGGGGTGGCGCTGGTGTGTACGCTGGTGCTGCTACTGTGTTCGGCCTATCTTGGGCGCCTGTTGCAGGGTTTATTCCGGGTGCGCGATGCGATGCGTGAAATTGCCGCGGGCGAGGGGGATCTGACCCGGCGCATCGATGTCAGCGGAAACGATGAAGTGGCGCAAACCGCACAGGCATTCAACCAGTTTGTGTCTAGCCTGAACGGCATGTTCCGTGAACTGCAGGGTGAGGCCGTGGCATTGGGGCAAGGGG
>NZ_JBOFOO010000351.1:0-1160 GCF_051659485.1 Craterilacuibacter sp.
GTAACATTCTTGCTCTTCATCAGCACCTCGTAGTACTGCACGGTCAGTCCGGCAGATACCGGGTACTCGTAGATGATGGTCATGGTGTCGTCACCGGGGACCACATTGAACATGACGCAAGGCCAGACCCAGTAGCCGCTGAAAGCCTGATTCCTGACGTCCTGACCGAAGGCATAGCCCTGATCGGACGATTTGCTGAGTCCGTGTTGCAGTGTCCAGTTGCCGTGCAAGGTATGGGTGTAGCTGGCGCTATCGACCGAACTGGAAAAACCGGGATGTGCCGGCGCGCAGTGATAGCACTCCATATAATTGTCGACAATCACCTTCCAGTTGGCGGGGGTGTCGGTAATGGTACGCGATGCCACCTGCAGTTCGGCAATATTGGGGCAGACTGACTTGAGGTGGGCGTCCAGTCCGGCGAGTGCCTGTTCGATCGGCGCGGCGTCCATATCCATGTTGATGAAGACGAAGCCGGCGTATTCGGCCACCCTGAGCGGGGTCAGGCTGTAGTCGGCCTTGTCGAAGTGGGCGACGTTCTCGCAGTTGCGCGCCACGGCCAGCTCGCCGTCCAGCTTGAAAGTCCACGCGTGGTAGGGGCAGCTCACCATATTGCGTGAAATCCCGCTGTCTTTGAACAGCTCGTGGCCGCGGTGCGGACAGACGTTGTAGAAGGCGCGCAGCACGCCGTCGCGGCCGCGCACCGCGACCAGATTCTCTCCGACGATTTTGCGCGTCACATAAGCGTTGATTTCGGCCAGTTCGCTGGCGTGGCACAAACATAGCCAGGCATGAGCGAAGATATGCTCCTTTTCGTGCTGGAATACCGCCTCGGAGGTGTAATAGCTGGCCGGCAAGGTGTAGGCATGGTCGAGGTCGCGGCAGAAATCGTCCGGCAGTTGCAGGCTCTGGTGTTGCAGCATGGCTGTCTCCTGTGGTGACAAGGGCAAGGATGTGTTCTATGTGCTTTACCTAGCATGCGTCGTGCCATCGCGACCATGCAAATAAGTGATTGATTTATATGGATTTTATTGTGGGTGACAGGCGGTGGATTTCAGGTCTTGTGCTGTAAATCCGGCGGGGTGCCGGATTTTCGGCAGGGCAGTTGGCGCGGGCGATATTGTGCCCGGAGGCCTATAGGGGGCACGGGTGAGCGGTGGGGG
>NZ_JBOFOO010000352.1:0-2040 GCF_051659485.1 Craterilacuibacter sp.
ATCAGGCTACGGATACCCAAAATAATCAGCAGGATAAACAGCACCGGCATCAGCTTCTTGGTCACTGCCTCGATGCCCTTGGATACGCCCATCAGCAAAATACTGCCGATAAACAGCAACACACCCCACTGCCACAGCAAGGACTGCACCGGATCGGAGACCAGCGCGGCAAAGGCTGCCGATGTCACTGCCGGGTCGCTGGATAAAATACTGCCGCCAATCGCCTTGAATACATAGGCAAACACCCAGGCGGCGACTTCGGAGTAAAACGACATGATCAGAAAAGCCGCCAGCACACCAAAAGCGCCCATCAGCCACCACGGCTGCCCGGGTGGCGCCAGCGTTTTCAGGCTGGAAATCGCATCTTTTTTGGCAGCACGCCCGAGCATGATTTCGGAAATCATCACCGGCAAGCCGACCAGCAAGGTCGCCAGCAAATAGACCAGCAAAAACCCGGCACCACCATTGGCGCCGGTCAGGTACGGAAATTTCCAGATATTACCCAGACCGACCGCCGAACCCAGCGTCGCGGCCAGTACGCCAAAGCTGGAAGTAAAACCGTCTCTGGCCAGTTTGGCGCCACTAGGAGTGTTCTGTTGCGTCATGATCGCCCTTATCGTTGATCCGTTAAGCAGCCCAGCTTATGGCCGGGCAGTATTTATATAGTTAAGTACGCATATTGTGCTTGAGCATGTGCTTGGCGTAAACGTGCCATTCAGGGCAAGCGCCCTTCGTTTGCCAGCAAAGCCTGCGCCAGTGACTCCAGCCATGCATCGCACGCGGCCAGTTGCGCCCGCGTAATGAACTCGTCCGGCCGGTGCGCCTGCTCGATAGCACCCGGGCCACATACCACCGCCGGAATCCCTGCGCGGGCAAAATGCCCGGCTTCGGTGGTATACGCCACGGCCTTGCCCTGCCCGCCTCCCAATTGTTGCAGCCAGTGCTGCACGGGATTGTCGTCTTCACATTCAAAGGACGGACAATGCACGATAGGTTCTATCGTGATCTGGGCCTCGGGTGCGACCTGACGCATGCGGTGCAGCAGTTTTTGCGCCTCGGCTTCCAGTTCGCGGATAAAACGCTCCGGGTCATCCCCGGGCAGCCAGCGGCACTCGATAATGAATTCGCAATCGCGCGGCACAATATTGGGCGCACTACCGCCTTGTATCCAGCCGGTTTGCAGGGTATTGAACGGCACATCAAACAGCGCCTTGCGCCGGCCTTGCGCCTGCTCGGCTTCGGCCAGTGTGGTCACAAAACCGACCAGCCGCGCCGCATACTCAATCGCATTCACGCCTTGCGGGGTTAATGAGGAGTGAGCGGCACGCCCCTGTACCCGACAGCGCCAATGGGCAATCCCCTTGTGTGCCACCACCGTTTGCATCGCCGTGGGTTCACCGATGATGCAGCCGGCGATATTCACTCCAGAGGCGTGGATATCGGCAATCAGGCGGGATACGCCAAGGCAGCCCACTTCCTCGTCGTAGCTCAGCGCCAGCGCCAGTGGCAGCCGGCTTGATAAGCCTGCGGCATGCCAGCGCTGAAAAGAGGCGAGTACCGACGCGATAAAACCTTTCATGTCGGCCGTGCCGCGGCCATAGAGCTTGTCATCCTTTAATGTCAACTCGAACGGATTGCTACTCCAGCTCTGGCCATCTACCGGCACCACATCGCTATGGCCGGACAAGACAATGGCCGGCAAGTGCGGCGGGCCCATACGCGCAAACAGATTGGCTTTAGTGCCGCTGTCGTCATGCGTCAGCCTCACCGTCATGCCTAGCGCGCCCAAGGCTTGGGCGACCCAGTCTATTAATTCAAGATTGGAGTTGCGACTGGTGGTATCGAAGGACAGCAAGGTGGCCAACACGGTTTCAGTTGCGGAGGGGTATGACATGAAAGCCTCAGGATACAAGGATAGATATGGCCGCTACACTAACACGAAGACATGGACGCAGGCTTGCCTTGGCGGGTCAAAACCGATATAGTGCGGCCTGTAGTTTCTATGGCGGGCCTCCCCGCATTGCACGGTAGTGAACTTGG
>NZ_JBOFOO010000353.1:0-2208 GCF_051659485.1 Craterilacuibacter sp.
CGTCCTTGCTGGCCGGTCAGGTTGGCCAGCAGTGTCGAGAGGAGTAACAGCAGCAGCAGGCCGATCAGTAGCGCGATCATCAGTTCGACCAGCGTGACGCCGTGTTGTCGCTTTAGTTGCATCGTCCGTACTCCGTGGCGACGAAACCGGTGGACAAAAGAATGACCTTGCTGTCGCTGCAGCCCACTTGTGACAGCGTGAACGTGGCGCTGGTAGGCGCACCGCTGGCCTTGTACGGCAGTGCCTTAAGCGGCGAGAGCGCAAGCGCGGTTTCGTTGGCGGACAGTGTTATGCCGCGGTAGTCGCTGCCGTCAACGCACAGCAGCGCAGCGTCGCAGGTGGTTGTTGTGCTTGCGTCTGCGCTCAGCGTCCAGTGCTTGCCCGGCTGGCTGGACAGGAAGATCAGCTGCTGGCCGGTGATGGCACGCTTGCGTGCCTGACGCAGCGTGTCGGCGACGGCTTCAGTGGCGCCGGACAGGCGCTGCGCGGCCAACCAGCGTGTGAGCGACGGCGCCGAGATGGCCAGTACGATGGCGAGTATGGCCAGCGTGACCAGTTGTTCGATCAGGGTGAAGCCGGTGGCTGTACGCATGCTCATCGCCAGCACACCGCCGGCGTACGCAGGGAACGAGTCCCGATCTGCTCCAGCCGGATGGTGGCGCAGGCGGTGTCGCCAGCCTGCGCTCCGTCGCTTGCTGCCTGCGCCTCGACCCAGAACGCGCTGCCTGCCGGATGGCCGGCAAGTACGCCGCTAGACAAACGGTAGGCGCCATCCTCGCTGTACTCGGGCGGCGGCGGGGTCAGTGCGGCAAGGCTGGCCGCGTAGCGGCGCTCGAAGCTGCGCTGCTGGATCTGGGCTTGCTGGATGCGGCTGATGGCGCTTAAAGCATCGGCGCGGCGCGCCTTTTGCACATAGCCCTGATAGGCGGGCAGGGCGATGGCGGCGAGGATGCCGATGATGGCGACGGTGATGACCAGTTCAATCAGGGTGAAGCCGGAATCGTGTTGTTTGAACATGGCTGCATTATCTCCTCATCATCGCATGACGTGGGGGTGGTGAGTAATGGCTAGCTATTTTTGTGCTTAAGATGCTTTGGTTTTAGCTGTCGTTGGCATATTTTGCCCGACCGTAGGGCGGCCGGGCAGGGAGGGCGCTGCGGATCAGAACAGGAAGGGAAAAATCATCTTGGTTTTGGCCACGGCAAAGAGGTAGGCCAATAGCGCGAACGACATCAAAAGTGCCGCCTGGCGGATCTGTAGCGTGCGCCCGCGTTTGAGCGCGATGGTGCCCAGCGCGATATAAGCGAGCAGCGCCACAATCTTGGCGACGATCCATGGCGAGCTTAACGGCCAGCCGCCGATCACCACCAGCGCCACGGCGCAGGCCAGCAGCAGGGTATCGATGATATGCGGCAGGATGCGCACCACTTTGTTTTGCAGTAGTGGCGAGCTAGCCAGCATCAGGCCGGCGCGGATGGCAAACGAGATCAGGGTCAGATAGGCAAAGCCCGCATGGGCATGCTTGATCATCAAATAAGGGTACATGGCAGCTTCCGGTTAGGCCTCGGGCATAAGAAGAACGGCTGGATGTTACACTGTCAGGCCCGGTCTGATGAGAGTGTCTGCCATGTTGCATCTGTATCAATCCAACCGGCTGGAGACGCTGGGCACTTTGCTGGCCACCGTGCAGCAGGCGGCCCCCTTGTCCGATCCGTTTGCCGCGGAAACCGTGCTGGTACAAAGTCGCGGCATGGGGCGCTGGATCACGCTGGCGCTGGCGAAAAGTACCGGCATGGCGGCCCATCTCGATTTCGTGCTGCCGGCCGCCTTTGCCTGGCAGCTGATGCAGCAGGTGTTGCCGGGGCTGCCGCGCAAATCCACTTTTGTGCCCGAGGTGCTGAGCTGGCGGCTGATGGCCTTGCTGCCGACGCTTGCCGGCGAGCCGTATCAGGCGCTGGCGCGTTATCTCGAAGGCGGCGAAGCCTCGGCCTTCGAGCTTTCCGGCAAGGTGGCCGACATCTTCGACCAGTATCTGGTGTTCCGCCCCGAGTGGATACGCGCCTGGGAGAAGGGCGAGCTCTTGGGTCTGGGGGAGGACGAAGCGTGGCAGGCGGCCCTGTGGCGGGTGCTGGCGGCAGAAGACCCGTCGCGTCACCGCGTGCGCCTGCTGGATGATTTTTTGTCGTCGCTGCGGCGCGAGCATTTGCC
>NZ_JBOFOO010000354.1:0-3018 GCF_051659485.1 Craterilacuibacter sp.
CCGGGCTGTTTTCGATTGGAAGGTGGCCGCTGACGGCGTAGCTGCTAAGGCGAAGTGATGGGTGTCGGCCATGGCCTTGTACCGGGGTCGGTTGATGTGTTTTTTGTATAGCGCAATGCGCCATATTGCGCAAATAAAAATGCGTTAATTATTTGCTTTTTGACATTAGCGCCCTAATGTTAAAATAAAATAGGCGCCCGAAAAAAACACGGATTTGTAGTCCCGCCGACCGCCATCGTCGGCAGGCGCTCCGCTGTATTCATCAGGGTTTGCGCGGCCAATTCTTGCACCGGTGGAAGATTTTAAAACATGACGCAGCCCCTCACGCCAGCTGAAAAAACCAGCAGTCAGACCGAAATAAGCGGCATTCCGGGCGTGCCGTCACCGCCGGCATGGTGGCCGCGTGCGTTGAGCAAGGCAGAATTCCGCATTGCCCTGCACCGCAAAGGCTGGACACTGTCGGATGCTGCTTTTGTGTGGGGCATTTCGCTGGCCAGCGCCAGCCGCATCGCCGCCAATCCGCGCCGCACCCGGCACTGGTTGCTGGCGCTGCAAGCCCTGCCCGAGATCGGCCATAGCGAGCGATTGGCACTGCGCGCTGCCCGGCAGCACCTGCAGCCGCCACCAACTCCAAAGCCGGTGCCGGTCACACCCGCCGCAGCCGAACGCGCCAGTGAGGATCTGTGTGCAGAGGTCGAATGCTTCGAGTCCGTGGCCTGCCATCGCGTCTGTGGCATCGCGGAAGAAGGCGATGCCGACGGCTTCATTGCCGAGATTCGGGGGGACGGGCGGCAGTTGGCGTATCGGGTCACCTTTCCCGCTGGCGAAGACTGGTTTCCGCAAACCGACTTTGACCGCTACTTCTACACCACCGGGCGCATATTGAACGCAGCCGAGCGCGCCCACCTCACAGGAGAGGCACATGCCACTGAATAAACCACCCGTAGACACCTATCTGCGCCAGCTTAAAGAGCCATTACCGGGGGTTCTCTTTTCGATTTCACAGCGGGAGCTACAGGCGTGCGAAACGGCGCAACTCGTCGAGCTGTGCCAGAAATTGACCAGCACCCCGGCACTGGCCCGCCAGCATGCCCGCTGCGCCGAACTGTATTTCGAAGGCTACGAGGACGATCCGCGTGTAATTCCGGAAATCCCAGAGTGCCGCGCATGGGTAAGCAAGTTGCTGCAAGAGTGGCCTCCACTGCTGCACATCCTGGAAACGGATTCGGCACTGTTGGCCTTTAATACCGTGTGCCCTGGCCATGTGCGACGGCAAGATGGCCGCATCGAGTTTGTGTCTAAGTCGCGTCAGGACTTTAACGAAACCATTGAACGATTTCTCGGCGCATTGCTAGTGCTGCATACCGAGCGGGGATTTGGTGAAGCTGAAGCGGCACCGATTGCTGACGATTTTATGCGTGGGCTGGGATTTAAGTTGTAATGCGGCAGTGCCCCTCCCGTCCAAGACCAGACCAGCGAGCAGCCGCCATGAACCACGCATTGATCACCCGGGCAGATAGCCTGCCACCGTTGCCGGCGCAACTAGAACAGGTCGGCCACAACCGGACCCGGGACGGGCGCAGCCAGTTGCAGTCGACCAATGACCGCGAGGCGGTGTTTGCCTGGCTGGCCAATGTCGCCGACTCCCCCCACACCCGTGACAGTTATCTGCGCGAAGTCGACCGGCTCTATCGCTGGGCGGCCGACGTGCGCGGCAAACCGCTGTCAGGCCTGCAGCACGAAGACTTCGTGCTTTACCGCCAGTTTCTGGCAGATCCGCAGCCTGCTGCGCGCTGGATCGCAGTGCAACGATATCCCCGCTCGCATCCGGACTGGCGTCCGTTCGCGGGGCCGCTGGGCGAGAGTTCGATCCGGCTGGCCATTTCTATCCTCAATGCCTTGTTCTCGTGGCTGGTCGATGCAGGCTATCTGATGGCGAATCCGCTGGCGCTCAGTCGGAACAAGCGGAGTGGCGGCCAGCGCCGGCTGACCCGGCTACTGGGCAGGGTGCAGATTGATGCGATCTTCGCGTTTCTGGACCAGCAAGCGCAGGACACTGCGGGGCAGCGCACCCACCTGGCTCGGAATCGCTGGCTGCTGACCTTGACCCTGCTGACCGGTTTGCGCATCAGTGAAGTCACCGAGTCCAAAATGCGCCAGATCTATCGTCTGACCGATGCGGATGGACGCGGCTTGTGGTACCTGGATGTCACCGGCAAAGGCAGCAAGGCGCGGCAAGTGCCGGTCAATTCCGAGCTGCTGGCGGCACTATGCAGCTACCGCGAGAGCCTGAACCTGCCGCCGTTGCCAGCCAGTAACGAAACCGGCCCGCTACTGGCTAAAGTGCGCTGTGCACCGGATGCCCCACCGGAACAGCAGCACCTGACGCGACAGGCCTGCCATGTCGTGCTGAAAAACCTGTTCCGGCAGGTGTGCAGCTGGCTGGAACAACAAGGCCGGCAGGAAGACGCGCAGACGCTGGCTGAGGCCTCCGCGCACTGGCTGCGCCATACCGCCGCCTCAATGATGGGTGATGCCGGCCAGTCAGCGCACTCGATCATGGCTACGCTGGGGCATGCGGATCTGGGCACCACCTCGATCTATCTGCACCGCGAGTTGTCGGCAAGGCACAGCGACATGGAGAAACACAGTATCCACCAGAAGGGGTGATTCAGGTAGCGGGTGGCAATTGCCGGTTTCATCCGCGGCCGGCGCATGCAGTGACGCAGCCACTATTTTGACCAGGTGAGCGACAAGCCTCGGGGTTCAGCCCGAGGTCAAGAGCGCGGACGCCGCAGGGGTCTATTAATTTAGCAAATCCACTTGCGCCGTGTTTCGGCAAATCGGTATCGTGGTCGCATGCAACGACTCCAAGCCTATAAATACGAACTCATGCCCAACGGCGAACAGCAGCGCGACATGCGCCGCTTCGCCGGGGCGTGCCGCTTCGTGTTCAATCAAGGCTTGGCTTTGCAGAAGGCTCGTCACGATCAGGGCGAGAAGAAACTGAGCTATGCC
>NZ_JBOFOO010000355.1:0-7933 GCF_051659485.1 Craterilacuibacter sp.
CATCCAGCTGCGCCCCCAGTGCATGGGTAAAAAAACGTTGCCTGGGCGCAAACCCGCATCGATTGCCAGCGGCAACACCAGCGCGCCACGCTTGGATTTGATCCTGACCAGATCACCGGTCCCTAACTTCAAGCGTGAAATATCATGCGGATGCATGGATAGCGCCGGTTCTTCGACATGAAGCGTCAGACCGGGCACCAGGCTGGTACGCCCGGTGGTATGCCAGTGATCGCGCAAACGCCCGCTCGTCAATTTAAACGGGAAATGGGCGGAAACGCTTTCGGCTACCGGCTGGTAGCCGGTGTCAAAAAATTGCGCCTTGCCCGAAGGCGTAGGAAAGATGCCGTCCTGATACAGGCGTAGCTGTCCCTGTCCCGCGCGATAAGGCCATTGCTGCGGGCCGGTGTTGTCCAGTATGTCGTAACTCAAGGCGCTGTAATCCAGATCGCGCCCGGCGGTTGTCGCCGCGTGTTCGGCAAAAATCTGCGCCGCACTTTGATGGGCAAACAAGGACACTTTTTCCGGTGCCATCAGCAAGGCCAGACGCCGGCCGACTTCGCTTGCCATCTGCCAGTCGCCCATGGCGTCCGCGGGCGGGGCAATGGCGGCATGCACACGGGCAATGCGGCGCTCGCTATTGGTCATGGTGCCGTCTTTTTCCGGCCAGGTAGCCGCCGGCAACACAATATCGGCAAAAGCCAGCGTATCGGCACTGGCAAATGCCTCGGACACAATCACCAGTTCGGCCTTTTGCAGGGCAGCGCGCACCCGCGCCTGATCGGGCAAGCTGGCTGCTGGATTGGTCGCTGCAATCCAGATCGCCTTGATGCGGCCATCCAGCAGCGCATCGAACATATCGACGGCAGTCAAACCCGGCGTCGCCGGCAAGGCATCCACGCCCCATAGCTTGGCAACTTCAGCGCGATGGGCGGCATTGGCCGGATCACGGTGCCCCGGCAGCAGGCTTGCCATGCCGCCGGCTTCGCGCCCGCCCATGGCATTAGGCTGGCCGGTCAGCGAAAAAGGCCCGGCCCCCGCGCGGCCTATCTGGCCGGTCGCCAGATGCAGGTGTATCAGCGCCGCGTTTTTCGCTGTTCCGCTGCTGGACTGGTTCAAACCCATGGTGTACAGCGACAGGGCTGCACCGGCCTGCCCAAAGTAGCGTGCAGCCTGCACGATATCGCTGGCGGCCACGCCGCAGACTTCGGCCGCGGCCTTGGGGGTAAATTCATGAATACGCTGCTTGAGAGCAGCAAAACCTTCGGTATGCGCCGCAATATAGTCGTGGTCAATCAGTCCGTCCCACACCAGCACATTCAGCATGGCATGAAACAGCGCCACATCCGAACCGGGGTGAATAGCCAGATGCAAATCGGCAAAGTTCGCCGTATCGGTGCGGCGCGGATCGATGACGATGATTTTCAGTGCCGGATTCTTGGCTTTCGCATCCTCCAGCCGGCGAAACAAGACTGGATGCGCATAGGCCATATTCGAGCCGGCAATCAGCACGCAATCGGCTGATTCCAGATCCTCGTAGCAGGCCGGTGGTGCATCGGCCCCCAGCGTCATCTTGTAGCCGGCGACCGCGCTTGACATGCACAGCCGCGAATTGGTGTCGATATTATTGGTGCCGACCAGCGCCCGGGCGAGCTTATTAAAAACGGCATAATCCTCGGTCAGCAGTTGGCCGGACAGATAAAACCCCAGCGCATCCGGCCCGTGCTCGTCGACGATAGCGGCCAGCCGGCTTGCGACCGTATCGAATGCCAGTGCACGCGCGACGGGCTGCAAGGCAAGCCCGCGCTGTGTACGGATGGATGCCGACAACACCCGCGCTTCATCGCGGCGTACCGTTTGCGCCAGCATCTGCCCCTTGCTGCACAAACGCCCGAAATTGGCCGGATGCGCTTTATCGCCCATCACGGCGATAAGCTGATCACCACGCGTCGTGACCTTTACCCCGCAACCGGTGCCGCAATAACAGCACACCGATGAAACAGTCTTGTCCATAGCTTTGCCCCCTGATGGCTAACCTGCGCTTCAGCCGGCTAACGCCAGATACACCACACCAGCTTCCAGCCGTGCCGGAATATGGTGGGCGCAGCCTATGTCCGGCGCTTGCGCCTCACCACTATCCAGTGCGATGACCCAGTTGTGCAGCGGACAGGTGACGGTCTTGCCGTGAACAAGCCCTTGCGACAAGGGACCGCCCTTGTGCGGACAGCGGTCAAAGAGCGCAAATACCTCATCGCCCCGGGTACGAAATACGGCGATATCCTCCGCCGCGCGGTGTTTGATAATGCGCGAGCCTTGCGCGGGTATGTCCGCCAGCGCACATACCGCTATCCAGTCAGCCATGTCTTTCTCCTTGTTTGCGGTTTACCGACCTGCGTGTGAGAGCACTTACAGCGCCAAAGGCTCGAATTCGCGACGCAAGGCGCCATCCCTGATGCGTTCCTGCCACGGATCCTGTTCGAACGAGAGTGCGAAGCGCAGCCTGGCATAGAGTTCGGCTCGCCCGGCAGCATCCTCGACCACGCGCTGCCTGATGAGCTCCAGCCCCACCCTGTGCAAATAATGTACGGTTCGTTCCAGATAAAAAGCCTGTTCGCGGTACAACTGCAAGACAGCACCGCACATTTCCAGCACTTCGCCCGGCGTTTTTACCTTGACCAGGAACTGGGCGACTTCGGTCTTGATGCCGCCATTACCCCCCACATAGATTTCCCAGCCCGAATCGACGGCAATGATGCCTACATCCTTGATCCCGGCTTCCGAGCAGTTGCGCGGGCAACCGGAGACGGCCAGCTTGACCTTGGCCGGACTCCACATCCCGAACAGGTCTTTTTCCAGATCTATCCCCATCTGGGTCGAGTTTTGGGTGCCAAAGCGGCAAAACTCGCTGCCGACACAGGTTTTTACCGTACGCAGACTCTTGCCGTAGGCGTGACCGGAAGGCATGGCCAGTTCTTCCCATACCTTGGGCAAGTCTTCTTTTTTGATGCCCAAGAGGTCGATACGCTGGCCACCGGTCACTTTCACCATCGGTACCTGATACTTGTCGGCCACATCGGCAATACGCCTGAGCTCGGATGAATTGGTGACCCCACCCCACATGCGCGGAATCACCGAATAAGTGCCGTCTTTCTGGATGTTGGCGTGTACCCGCTCATTCACCAACCGAGACTGCGCATCGTCCCGGGCTTCGCCTGGCCAGCTTGAAATCAGGTAGTAGTTGAGTGCCGGACGGCACGTCGCGCAGCCGTCCTCATTGCGCCAATTGAGGGCCGTCATCACGCTGCTGATGGAGGTCAGGTGCTGCTCGCGAATGGCGGTGCGCACAAACGCATGGTTATGCTCGCTACAGGCGCAGATCGCCTTTTCCCCTTTAGGGGTGACATCGGCCGCTCCACCGACACAGTTCACCAGAATCTGCTCGACCAGACCGGTACACGAGCCGCAGGAGCTGGCCGCCTTGGTCTGCTTCTTGATCTCGTCCACGCTGAACAGGCCTTGTTCGCGGATGGCCTTGACAATAGTGCCCTTGCACACCCCGTTGCAGCCGCAGACTTCGGCACTGTCTGGCATGCCGGCGATCCGGCTTTCACCGGCATGGCCCACGTCGCCGATGGACGACTCGCCAAACATCAGCTGGTCGCGTATCTCGTGAACCGGCTTGCCTTCGCGTATCAGACGGAAATACCACGCACCGTCGGCCGTATCGCCATACAGGCATGCACCGACCAGACGATCACCTTTAAGTACCAATTTTTTGTACAGCCCCCCCACCGGATCGGCCAGCGTAATGGCCTCCGTACTGTCATCGCCCATAAAATCGCCGGCGGAAAAGAGGTCGATACCGGTGACCTTGAGTTTGGTCGATGTGACACTGCCCTGATAACGGGCAATCCCGAGACCCGCCAGATGGTTGGCGGCGACACGGGCCTGTTCGAATAGCGGCGCAACCAGGCCATAGGCAATGCCGCGATGGCTGACGCATTCACCCACGGCATAAACGCGCGGATCAAAGGTCTGCATGGTGTCGTTCACCACCAGCCCGCGATGGCAATACAGGCCCGAGGCCTCGGCGAGCTGCGTATTGGGGCGTATGCCTACCGCCATCACCACCAGATCGGCCGGTACTTCATGGCCATCCTTGAAGCGGATGGCACGCACTTCTCCCGCTTCATTGCCCAGCAAGGCTTCGGTCTGCTTTTCCAGCAAGAAGGCCAGCCCGCGCGCTTCCAGGCTCTTTTGCAGCAAGCGGGCAGCCGCCTGATCCAGTTGGCGCTCCAGCAGCCATTCCGACAGATGCACCACCGTTACATTCATGCCGCGTGCCGCCAGACCATTGGCGGCCTCCAGTCCCAGCAGGCCTCCGCCTATCACCACCGCGTGCTTTTTGGTGCTGGCGGCAGCCAGCATGGCATTCACGTCATGATTGTCGCGATAGCTGACGACGCCGAGCAAATCCTTACCCGGCACCGGCAGGATAAAAGGATTGGAGCCGGTGGCCAGCAATAGCCGGTCATAGGAAGCGCAAGTACCATCCGCGGCCGTGACCCTGCGTTTGGCGCGATCCAGGCCGGTGATGGTTTTATTCAGGTGCAGGGTAATACCGTGTTCGGCATACCAGGCTTCATCATTGAGCATGATGTCTGCAAACGCCTGCTCGCCCGAGAGGACCGGAGACAGCAGGATACGGTTGTAATTCCCCCAGGGCTCGGCACCGAAAACAGTGATGTCGTAGTAATCAGGGGCCAGTTTCAGCAATTCTTCCAGTGTACGCACACCGGCCATGCCGTTACCTACCATGACAAGCTTGGGCTTGCTCATCGTTTACTCCTTTGGCGTCTTGCCGCATTCAACAGCAAAAAAGGCCCGTCGACACAGGATGTTCCTGTACCGACGGACCTCATTGTCCTTGGCCGTCATCACCGCCATTGGCGAATCCGGCTATCGTATTTCTCTAACGGGTATCGCAAGCACTGTGCCAACTTTTTAAAAGACGGACAGCCGCATAAACACCGGTGCTATCCTTTGCCGGCTATTTTTTGGTGCATAGCAGCACCAAAACAAGGCAAACCCTTTACGTCCCCATCCAGCCGGCTACTTCGACCATCTCGCGCGCCACCTCGCCAATACGGCGCTGGCTTTGCATGGCGCGCGCCCGCAGCAAGCCGTAGGCCTCTTCTTCATTCAGGCCCTTGAGCTGCATCAGCAAGCCCTTGGCTTTGTCCAACCATTGCCGGTCGGCAAGCTTGCTCTTGGTCACGCTCAGTTCTTCACGCCGCGCCTGCTCGATGGAAAAACGTTCGATGGCCACCTCCAGCAGACCGGCAATGCGCGTCGGCTCCACCTTGCCTACCACATACGCGGCCACCCCGGCTTGCAGGGCAAGACGTATGGTGTCGCGCCGTTGATCGTCGGTAAACATCACCACCGGACGCAAGCTTTCCATGCTGGCGACGCAGACGGCTTCCAGCGTGTCGCGCGAAGGCGCATCGGAGTCGATCAGCACCAGATCCGGCTTCATGCCGGCGATCACCGCATCCATGCCCATGCAGGGCGATATTTGCCCCACCACGGACACACCAGCCTGCTCCAGCGCCTGCGTGAGCAAGCCGGTGCGCCCCGAACCATCATTAATCAGCAGTACTTTCAGCATATACCCCCCTGCCTTCAGGCTAGCAATTGCCATGCCCAAAATGCATGGCGACGATTATGCCGCGCAGGCTTGCGTATGTTTCTGATACAAAAAGGCCAGTACCTGTGCCCGACAGGCGTGGTAGCCGGGGTCAGCCGCCAGTGCCAGACGCTCTCGCGGCCTGGCTAAATTCACCTCCAGTATTTCACCCACGGTGGCGGCCGGGCCGTTGCTCATCATTACGATACGGTCAGACAACAGTACGGCCTCATCTACATCGTGCGTCACCATGACCACCGTCGACGCGGTGCGAGCCACGATGCGGATCAGTTCGTCCTGCAAATTGGCCCGCGTCAAGGCATCCAGCGCACCGAAGGGTTCGTCCAATAGCAGGACTTTGGGCTCCATCGCCAGCGCCCGCGCGATGCCTACCCTTTGCTTCATGCCGCCGGAAATCTCGCCCGGATGCTTGTCGCGGGCATGCGTCAACCCCACCATGGCCAGCGCCGCCTCAGTGCGCGCATGAAGCTGCGGCTTGCTTTCGTCTTTTCCGAATACGCGCTCCACCGCCAGATGCACATTGCCAAAGCAAGTGAGCCACGGCAGCAGGCTGTGATTCTGGAATACCACCGCCCGATCGGGGCCCGGGCCTGCGATTTCGCGACCATTGGCAATGGCAATACCCGCCGTGGGCTGCAGCAAGCCGGCAATAATATTCAGCACGGTAGACTTGCCGCAGCCGGAGTGGCCGATCAGTGAAACGAATTCGCCTTTGGCGATCACCAGCTTGACATCCTTGAGGGCGATAAACGTTCCTTTGCCGGTATCAAAAGTCATGCCGATCTGGTCTAGCGCGATGCAGTGTTCCATTTCACACCTCCTGTCCGAAGCTGGCTTTTTGTGCCAGCCATACCAGTATTTGTTCCAGCACCAGCCCGACCACGCCCACCACAAAGATGGCAATCAGGATGTGCTCTACATTCAGGTTGTTCCACTCATCCCATACCCAGAAACCCAGCCCGACCCCGCCTGTCAGCATTTCGGCCGCCACAATCACTAGCCACGCCACCCCTATTGCCAAGCGGACACCGGTCAGCATCGCCGGCAAGGCGGCCGGCAGCAGGATCACCGTAAAAATTTTCCACTCCGACAGGCGCAGCACCCGCGCGACATTCAGATAGTCTTGCGGCACGGCACGCACACCGGCGGCCGTATTCAGGATCAATGGCCAGATGCTGGAAATAAAGATCACCCAGATCGAGGCCGGATCGGCTGATTTGAATACCAGCAAGCCGATAGGCAGCCACGCCAGCGGCGAGACAGGCCGCAGCAAGCTGATGATGGGTGCGCTCATGCGCGCCATAAAACCAAAGCGCCCGATGATAAAACCGGCCGGAATGCCGACCAGCGCAGCAAGGCCAAAGCCGATACCCACCCGCCCCAGCGACATCAGGATGTTCCAGCCTATGCCCTGGTCGTTGGGGCCGTTACGATAAAACGGGTCGGCAAACAGTTCGCGCGCTGCGGCCCAGGTACTGGCAGGCCCCGGCAAGCTGCCGCCGCTAGCTTGCGCCAGCGCCACCCATAGCAATAGAAACAGCAGGATGCCCAGCAAGGGTGGCACCAGTACGCGAATAAAAGCAGCCAAGGGGCGGCGCAAGGGTTCGAGCAGGCTGGGTAGCGCGACTTGCTTGCGCTGCGGCAATTTGCGCATGCCGCCGGCTGGGTGTCCGCCGGTGATGGTTTTCATGGCCGTCATGATTTTCTCCGGATTGATGGCAGGGATGCGGCCGTACAACTCAGGCCTTGATCTTGAAGGAAGCGGCATAGGCCGCCGGATTCTTGCCATCCCACAGCACGCCATCAATCAGGCGACTGCTGCGCATGTCTGTCGATGGCACGGCAACGCGGGCCAGTGCTGCAGCCTGCCGGTATAGCGCAAGCTGGTTGATCTGCCGGGCCACAGCCAGATAGTCGGGGTCGGTCTTGAGGATGCCCCAGCGCTTGTGCTGGGTGAGGAACCACATGCCGTCGGACAGGTATGGAAAATTGACCTTGCCGCCATCAAAGAATTTCATGGCCTTGGCGTCTTGCCATTTGCGCCCCAAACCGTCTTCGTAAGCGCCACTAAAGCGGCCGGCAATGACCACCTCCGGTGCATTGACATACCCTTTCTGGGCAATCAGTTTGGCAACTGCGGCATGGTTTTTCGGGTCATCGATATAACGCGAGGCATCCAGCAAGGCGGCAATCAGCGCCCGCGCCGTGTTCGGATACTGGCGCACC
>NZ_JBOFOO010000356.1:0-4363 GCF_051659485.1 Craterilacuibacter sp.
TATCTGGCCTGCAAGAAGAAGCAAAGCTTGTTTATATCAATACCTAAGCGCAGAGCCGGCCATGGAAGTGATGGCCGGCGTGAGCCGAGCCAGCAGTCCTGAAAGTTATTTGCTTTTCATTTTCCGTATTGAGCAAACTATGCCGCTTTAGCTGCGTGGTATTTTGGCAAAGCTTGCGATTCTAACGCGTTCTGCGTCGCTAAGAAATCAGGCTATAGCTGCTTGATGCGATATTTCCCGACCTTGGGGGATGAAAATTATCATCTAAACCTTCATGCCTGTGGGATGTGTACATGCATGTCGCAAAACGGGAATGCGTGGGCTAAGGCTGCATCTACAATGCGCCGATACTACCCCATGACCATATAACAAAGGGAAGCCCCATGTCGTTTAGCAACAAGACCGAACTTGTCAGCCTGATTGCCGATATCCAGGGTCTGGCTCGGCAAAAGCTATCCCCTGCCGAGGCGGTCAGCCTGCTTCCTGTTTTCCCCGTTTATTTCGAAGAAACCGAATATGCCGATTTGTCGCGGCAATCGGCGCAAGATCTGGTGGGGGTCGTGCTGGCTCATTACGAGTTCGCCAGCCAGCGTATGCCGGGTCAAACCAAGGTTCGTATCTACAATCCGGACTTCGAGCGGGATGGCTGGCAGAGCACGCATAGCGTGATCGAGATAGTCAACGACGACATGCCTTTCCTGATTGATTCGGTCGCCATGTTTCTGGCGCGCCACAGTCTCAACCTGCATTTGCTGGTGCATCCGGTCGTGGCTGTGGCGCGGGATGCTGCAGGCCAGTTGCTGGAGATCAAGCGTACCGAAGACCGTGCCTTGCCGCTGGAGTCGCTGATTCATGTGCAAATTGACCGTGTCAGCGATGAAGCACGACTGGAGGCGCTACAGCGTGAGCTGACGCATGTGTTGGGCAGCATCCAGCTGGCGGTGCGTGACGAGCCGGTGATGCGCGAGCGCGTCAACACCTTGTGTGAAGAGCTGGGAACGCAAGGCGAGCAGGGGCAGGAAGCGCTGGCCTTTTTGCAATGGATGGCGGCCAATCATTTCCTGTTCATGGGGTATTGCAGCTACGATCTGGTCAAGCGTGATGGCAAGGATAGCCTGAAAATCGTTAAGGATTCTGGCTTGGGCATCCTCGAAGATCAGGGGGGCAAGGAGTATTCAGCTAGTTTTGATGCTTTGCCGCAAGAGCTGCGCGAGCTGGCACACCTGCCGCAGCGCATTATTCTGAATAAATCGCAATCGCGTTCCATTATTCATCGTCCGGCTTATATGGACTTTGTCGGTATCAAGCGCTTTAACGCTGACGGCGAGGTCATTGGTGAGTCCCGTCTATTGGGGCTTTACACTGCGAGCGCCTATCAGGCGGCGTTGCGCGAAATTCCTATTTTGCGCGAGAAGCTGGCTTATGTAACCGAGAGCTGCGACTTTGTCGATAACAGTTACAAGTCCAAGACGCTGAGTTTTGTGCTGGAAACCTATCCGCGTGACGAGTTGTTCGAAATCCAGGCGGAAACCCTGCTGCCGATTGCCGAAGGCATCGTCAACCTGCAGGAGCGCCCGCGCGTTCGCCTGTTTGTGCGCAAGGACCGTTATCACCGCTATGTCAGCTGTCTGGTCTATGTGCCGCGCGACAGCTTCAGCACCGAAGTCCGCCTCAATATTGAAAAAGTCCTGCTAAGTGCGTTCAATGGCAGTGCTGCCGAGTTCAGCGTCCAGATCGGTGATGGTGTGCTGGCTCGTGTGCACTACATTATCCGGACCCAGGCAGCCGACTTGCCGGCATACCGCGAAGCAGATATTGAGCTGGATATTGCCCGTGTGGTACGTGGCTGGGTCGACGAGTTGTCGGTACAGCTGACTGAAGCGCACGGTGAAGAGCAGGGTAATGCCTTGTTCGGCTTGTATAAGGCCGCCTTTCCCGTGGCCTACCGCGAAGAATTCAGCGTACGCAGCGCAGTGCTTGATATCCAGCATATCGCACAGGTGAATAGTGAAGAGCCGTTGGCGATCAAATTGTATCGTCCGTTTCACCGGGCGGCGCAGCAGTTCAATCTCAAGTTGTTCCGTTGCGGATCGCCGCTGGGCTTGTCGGCCAGCATGCCGATTCTGGAGAACATGGGCGTCAAGGTTCAGGACGAGCATCCCTACCGTGTCGAGCGGGCCGATGGCAGCACAGTGTGGATTTCCGATTTCGGCCTTGATCTGGGCGCGGCTTACCGCCAGATGACGGATGAAGACGTTCAGCAGGACTTCCAGCAGTTGCTGGCTCAGGTATTTGCCGGTCGTTGCGAGAGTGATGGTTTTAACCGTCTGGCGTTACTGGCGGGACTTAATTGGCGCGAAATTACGCTGGTGCGTGCCCTGGCAAAATATCTGCGTCAGGCAGGGCTGACTTTTAGTCAGGCCTATATCGAGCAGTGTGTGGCTAATTACCCGCTGATTACCCGTCGTCTGGTCGAACTGTTCGAGGCGCGTCTGGATCCGGTACGGCGTGACGAGGCACGTGCCGCCGCGCTACGTACCGAGCTTGCTTCCTTGCTGGACCAAGTGTCCAATCTGGACGAAGACCGTATTCTGGGCGGCTTTTTGACCGTGATTCTGGCGACGCGCCGCACGAACTTGTGGCAGGCGGATGCACAGGGACAGGTCAAGTCGTATATCTCGTTCAAGCTTGAGTCGGCCGCCATTCCTTTCCTGCCGCAGCCGCGCCCCCTGTTTGAAATCTGGGTCTACAGCCCGCGTGTTGAAGGCGTGCATCTGCGTGGCTCCAAGGTCGCGCGTGGCGGCTTGCGCTGGTCTGACCGCATGGAAGACTTCCGCACCGAAGTGCTGGGCCTGGTCAAGGCGCAGATGGTGAAAAACTCGGTCATCGTACCCATGGGCTCCAAGGGCGGCTTCGTCTGCAAGCAATTGCCGGCGCCATCCGAGCGCGAAGCCTTTATGGCCGAGGGTATTGCCTGCTACAAGATCTTTATTTCCGCCTTACTGGATCTGACCGACAATCTGGTGACCGGTGAGATTGTGCCGCCGGCCTCGGTGGTTCGTCTCGATGCCGATGATCCGTATCTGGTGGTGGCTGCCGACAAGGGAACTGCAACGTTCTCCGATATCGCCAACGGCGTATCGGCCGCTTATGGTTTCTGGCTGGGTGATGCCTTTGCCTCGGGTGGCTCTGCCGGTTACGACCACAAGGGTATGGGAATTACCGCACGCGGCGCATGGGAAGCGGTGAAGCGCCACTTCCGCCATTTGGGCAAGGATATCCAGCGCGAAGACTTCAGCGTGATCGGTATCGGCGATATGGCCGGTGATGTCTTTGGCAACGGCATGCTCTTGTCCGAGCATATCTGCCTGAAGGCGGCATTCAACCACCTGCATATCTTTCTCGACCCCAATCCGCATGCGGCCAGCAGCTTTGCCGAGCGTGCGCGCCTGTTCAATTTGCCGCGCTCCTCGTGGACCGACTACAACCGCGAGCTGATCTCGGCGGGTGGCGGCATTTTCGAGCGCTCGGCCAAATCCATTCCTTTATCGGCCGAAGTCCGCGCCTGGCTGAAGACCGAGCGCGAGAGCATGGCGCCGAACGAGCTGATCCACGAGATCCTCAAAGCGGAAGCCGATCTGCTGTACAACGGCGGCATCGGTACTTACGTCAAGGCGGTGAGCGAGAGCCATGCCGACGTGCGTGACCGTGCCACCGATGCGCTGCGGGTCAATGGCGGCGAGCTTAACGTCAAGGTGGTGGGTGAGGGCGGTAATCTGGGCTGCACCCAAAAAGGGCGTATCGAGTTTGCACTCAAGGGCGGCCTGATCTGTACCGATGCGATCGACAACTCGGCCGGGGTGGATTGCTCCGATCACGAAGTCAATATCAAGATCCTGCTGGGTAGCGTGATGCAAGAGGGTGATATGACCCTGAAGCAGCGCAACGAACTGCTGGCCGAGATGACCGCTGAAGTCGGCCATCTGGTATTGCGCAACAACTATCTGCAGACGCAGATTCTGGCGGTTAACCGCCTGAATGCACCGCAGATGCTGGGTGCACAGTCCCGCATGATGCTGGCCATGGAAAAGGCCGGCGAGCTGAACCGTGCGCTGGAGTATCTGCCGACTGATATCCAGCTGGCCGAACGCCGGGCACTGCGTAGCGGCCTGACTACGCCGGAAGTGGCGGTCTTGCTGGCGTATAGCAAGATCACGCTGGATCAGGCTTTGCTGGCATCCGATTTGCCGGATGATGCCGACTTCCTGCCGATTCTGGTTGACTACTTCCCGGGCCCGCTCAAGACACGCTTTGGCGCCGCGATGAAGTCGCACTACCTCAAGCGCGAGATCATCTCCAACCA
>NZ_JBOFOO010000357.1:0-4936 GCF_051659485.1 Craterilacuibacter sp.
TGATTCCGGTTGTCGTGGGTTCGAGCCCCATTACTCACCCCAAAATATTAAAGCCCTGACTTCATCGAAGTCAGGGCTTTTTTATATGCGTAAAGCGATTCGTACCATGAACTGCTATGTATCATGTGCTGCAAATCAGATGATGGCCGCCGGCTATTGCATTGTTTTTTAAGCGGCCCGGCATCGTGCACGGGCCGCATCTTTTAGCGTATGACCGTTTCTGCGCCTACCGTCCGGATGTCGGTATTGCCGGTGAGTGCCATACTCACATCCAGTTCCTTGTGCAGGATTTCCAGCATGCGGGTGACTCCTTCTTCACCCATCGCACCCAGGCCGTACAGGAATGCCCGCCCGATCATGCCGGCTTTGGCGCCTAATGCGCTGGCCTTGAGGATGTCCTGCCCGCTGCGGATGCCGCCATCGAACCAGACTTCAATCTCCGAGCCTACTGCATCGACAATGGCGGGCAGGGCTGCGATCGACGACATGGCGCCATCGAGCTGACGCCCGCCATGGTTGCTGACCACGATGGCGTCGGCACCGGTGGCAACGGCCAGCTTGGCATCTTCCACATCCAGTATCCCTTTCAGTACCAGTTTGCCTCCCCACTCCTGCTTGATCCAAGCCACATCGTCCCAGCTTAGCGTCGGGTCGAATTGTTGGGCCGTCCACTGGCTGAGCGAAACAATATCGTTGCCGCCCTTGACGTGGCCTGCCAGATTGCCGAAGGTCTTGCGTCCGCGCAGCGCGCGTAGCGCCCAGCCGGGCTTGGAGCCGATGTCCAGAATATTGGCCAGTGTCAGTTTGGGCGGCACCGACATGCCGTTTTTCAGATCCTTGTGGCGCTGGCCCAGAATCTGCAGGTCCAGCGTCAGTACCAGCGCAGAACATTTGGCGGCCTTGGCGCGCTGGATCAGGGCGCGGATAAAGCCGCGGTCGCGCATTACATACAGCTGGAACCAGAACGGCTGACGGGTGGCGGCGGCCACGTCTTCGATCGAGCAGATGCTCATGGTGGACAGGGTAAACGGGATGCCGAACTTTTCGGCGGCACGGGCGCCGAGGATTTCCCCATCGGCCCACTGCATGCCGGCGAGACCTGTTGGCGCGATGACCACTGGCATCCGCACCGGCTGGCCTAGCAAGGTGGTGGCGGTGGTGCGCGTTTCCACATTGACGGCGACGCGCTGGCGCAGCTTGATGGCGGCCAGGTCGCTGCTGTTGCTGCGATAGGTGCTTTCGGTATACGCACCGCTGTCGGCATAGTCGTAAAAAGCCTTGGGTACGCGTTTTTGCGCCAGCTGGCGCAGGTCTTCCACGCAGGTAATGATGGGCATGATGGTGCTCGTAAGGGGGATGGCTTGCGTTCTGCCATCAGGTGTGGATTACAGGGTTTTGTATTCGAACAGTTGGTAATGCAGGTTTTGCATCAGCAGCCGGCTGGACTGAATGGCGACTTCACCTGTTTCGAGCTGCAGGATGAACGGGCGCAGGATGCGAAATGGCCGGCCTTCGATCAGGATCAGGCTGCGGTAGCCAGAGCGCAGGCTGCCTTTCATCAGCAGGGCCTGCTGCCAGTGATCGCCGTTGAGCGAGTTGTCGGCACGGATGCGTACCGCCTGCAACTGCTTACCGATGTATTCCACGCCATACCACGAGGACATGCCGAAGCTATTGATGCGGCGCACGATGCCGCAGCGCCAGTTATTTTGCTTGCGCCCCAGTAGCACCACTTCACCGGGCTGCATCGTGTGCAGCCGGCCTTCACCTTGCAACTGGATACCGGACAGACTGAGATCCACCACCTGCAGTTCGCTGGCCTTGTGTTGTGGAAGCCCGTCTGCGTTGGCCAGCGCCGCCCAGCATTTATCCAGCGACACATGCAGTTGCAGGTGGTCGCCCTCCAGCCGGCGACGGCGGCGATGGCGACGCCGTGCCGGATGGCTCCAGCTTTGGCGTAGCTGCAACAGTAGCTGCAGTTGCACTTGGGAGACGGGTTCGGGCAGATCCTGCAAACGCTGCTGCACAACCTCCAGCAGCGGGGCAAGCTCCAGTTGCCACCAAGGGCCCGCGCTCCTGCGTGTTGGCCAGTCGGTGATGAAACGTGGAGAGGCATCGGCGGCGCTGCTGAACACGAAAGCACCGTCGTCCGGCAGGCGGGCTTCGGCTTCTACCAGTTTAAGGTGGTGGGCATCGGTACGCAGCAGTTCGGCAAAAGCATCCAGTGCGCTGCTTTGCAGGCCGTTGCTGGCCAGCAGGCCCGTCAGCAGGATGGCGGCGTAACGTGCAGCGAGAGAGGTGTCGGATTCAGCGCCGCGCTTCTGGGCCCAGCCCTGAGTCGTGACATGCTGGTAGAGCTGGTGGCAATCCAGCCAGAAGCCTGCGGGCAACTGGCTATGGTGGCGGGTGAAATAAAGCTGCAACTGCCATGCGCTATCCAGCGCGGCGGCGACGGCTTCGATGCGCGGCTTGGCGCTGGCCAGCCAGCCGCTGCTTTCCTTGTCTCGCAAAATGGCGAGGCGCTTGTAGCTCTGGTGCAAAGCCGTTTCCAGCTGCAGCCCTTGCGCCAGCAGGCGGGTCATCGCGGTCGGGTCTTCCGTGCCAAGCTCGCATGCCAGGCTGCCCAAGCGTTGCTGGGTGCGGTTGGCACTGTTACGGGCCGCCTGCAACGACAGTAGCAAGGTGTCCGCCGACAGGGCGCTGCCATTGACCTTGTCCAGCCAGTCAAGCAGCGCCTGCGCCGCATCAAAGGGCTCCAGCACCAGTAGCGACGGAAAGCGCGGCAGCAGCGGCTCGGGCTTGGCCGGGAGCGGGACGGCAGGAAGCGAAGGCAGGGTCAGGGCGGTCACAGCTTTGTCATTTATGTTTGCATTGATATTTCCCCACGCTTCATGTTGCGCATGCAGGGCATCGGACCACAGGGCAAAACAGCTCAGGCAGCTTGTGCTGCTGGGCATTCTGATTAGTGTAATTATTTGGGATGAATATTACTGTCTTTTTGGGCAATATGCTTAAAAATGTGATTGTCGTTACCTGACATTACTCCTGTAACAAGCCGCCTGCCGTGGATGATGCACTATGAAAAGAGAAATCCGTACCACCATGTTGATGCCTGCTTACATGCAGGCTTTTCATTGTATCGGCCCTGAGTGTGCCGACCACTGTTGCACCATGGCGTGGAAAATTACGCTGGATCGCGATACTTTTCAGACCTACCGGGCATCGCAGGACTCCGCGTTGCAACCGGTGTTCATGCATGCGTTAAAGCGGAACCGCAAGGCCGCATCCGATGCCGATTACGGACAAATAGTGCCGCAGCCGGGGGCCAGCGATTGCCCGATGATGGATGGGGGCTTGTGCAAAGTGCATGCCCGACTCGGCGCGGCGGCCCTATCCGATACCTGTTTTACCTATCCGCGCACAACGACACATTTCAATGGTGTGCTGTCACAGGCGGCGACGCTGTCCTGCCCGGAGGCGGCCAGGCTGGCGCTATCCTCGGCAGATGCCATGCAGTGGGTGGAGCATGATGGCGTAGTGCGCGAGAGTGCCTGCCTTCCGGTCTACGGGCAATCCGTACCGGCGGCACAACAGTTGTTGCAGGAGGTCCACCATACCTGCCTGCGTGTGCTGTCTGCGCCTGAGCTTGATCTATGGCAGGCGCTGGCACTGCTGGCTATTCTGTGCCATGAGCTAACACCTTTGCAGGCTCAGCACTATCCGGTCGAGAAAACGGCCCAAGTTCTGGAGGCTTTTACCACCATGCTGGAGAGCGGTGCCTTGAATAGCTCGTTAGCAGCGGTACAGCCGGATCTGGACGCACAGGCGATCTTGCTGGGGCATACGCTGCTCAATGGCCGCAGTTTGCACCGTGCCGGCAGGCATCCACGCTTTGCTGATGTGCTGGCGCGCTTTTCGTCTGCGCTAGGCGATACACCGGCGGAGCTTGGTAAGCGTTATCCCGAGGCGGCGCTACGCTGGCGCGCTCAGGTGGCTGACGCTGGCTTGGAGTATGTATTGCGCAACTATGTGCTGAATCTGGCTTTCCGAGAAGTTTTCCCGGTGCAGGGCAAGCCGGAGGACAAGCTGGCGGCATTGGTGAGCGCGCTGGTGGCGGTGCGGGGGCTGTGTATCGGGCTGGCAGAAGAACGGGGTGACGTCAGTCTGGAGGATATGCAGCTGGCGGTACAGTCGTTCGAACGGGTGTGCCAGCATGACAGCACTTTCATCGGCAAGCTGGCGGCAACCTTTAGCCGCGCCGGCCTGCAAGCCATGCCGCGCTTGTGGCCATTGCTGCGCTTGTAAAATTTTTTTGGCCGGCGATTTAAGTTGTGGTGGCTGCCTGTCGTCTTGTAGCTGTGAGGGCGCTGGAATGAGTGCCTCAATTGATAGTAAATACTGGAGAATTTATCATGCTGAGCCTGCACACCAACGCCGCATCGCTGTTTACCAAGAGCAACCTCAACGCCAACCAGAGTGGCCTGTCCACTTCAATGACCCGTCTGGGTACCGGCCTGCGCATCAATAGCGCGATGGACGACGCCGCCGGCATGCAGATCGCTACCCGCCTGAATGCCCAGAGCCGTGGCATGTCGGTTGCCATGCGCAACACTCAAAACGCCACCTCGATGCTGCAGACTGGCGAAGGTGCGCTCAACGAAGTGTCCAATATCGTGTTGCGGATGAAGGATCTGGCGACGGCTGCCGATGGTTCCAGTTCGGCCGCTGACAAAACGGCAATGCAAACAGAATTTGCTACGTTGTCGGCAGAAATTACCAATATTATGGGTAACACCAAGTTCGGTGGTGAGAAGTTGCTGACCGGTGGCACGCTGGCTGACAAAGTGACCTTCCAGGTGGGGGCTGATGCTGCAGAAAAATATGAATTCAATGCCAAGACCAATATGGCAGCAATTGCAACCAAACAAGGTTTGCT
>NZ_JBOFOO010000358.1:0-2078 GCF_051659485.1 Craterilacuibacter sp.
GCTATTCGGCGGCATATTAGCGGGTTTAATGGGTTTGCCAAGCCTTTGTCATTTTAGTGGCATGGCAATTGCTTGGTTGTTGCATGTTTAAAATGCTGTTCGAAAAAAATAATAGCTTGTGCACGATGCCAAGCCTACATCTAGGGAAAAACCATATGCTGGAAACTATTGTGGCCCCATCCACCAGCGCCAAGGTGGCTGAAAGTCAGCCCTATCTGAAAATTGCCGGAATCGTCAAAAAGTTTGGCGACAATTTTGCCGTCGATCATGTCGATCTGGAAATCCGCCAGCATGAGATTTTTGCTTTGCTGGGCAGTTCCGGCTGCGGCAAGTCGACACTGTTGCGCATGCTGGCCGGCATGGAGCGTCCGACTTCGGGCAAGATTATTCTGGATGGGCAGGACATTACTGCGCTGGCTCCGTACGAGCGTCCGCTCAATATGATGTTCCAGAGTTATGCGCTGTTTCCACACATGACGGTAGAGCAGAACATTGCCTTCGGCCTGAAGCAGGATGGCCTGCCCAAGGACGAAATTGCCAACCGTGTTCTCGAAATGCTGGATCTGGTGCAGTTGCGCAAGTACGCATCGCGTAAGCCTTACCAGTTGTCCGGTGGCCAGCAGCAGCGCGTGGCCTTGGCGCGTAGTCTGGCCAAACGGCCGAAAATGCTGCTGCTGGATGAGCCTCTGGGTGCGCTGGACAAGAAGTTGCGCCAGCAAACCCAGCTGGAGCTGGTCAATACGCTGGAAAAGGTTGGTGTGACCTGCATCATGGTGACGCACGATCAGGAAGAGGCGATGACCATGGCCACCCGTATCGGCATTATGAGCGAGGGCAAACTGCTGCAAGTGGGTACGCCGTCACAGATCTACGACTATCCGAACTGCCGCTTTACCGCCGAATTCATCGGCGATACCAATCTGTTTACCGGTGCCGTAGTGGTGGACGAGCCGGATCGTGTCGAAATTGAAACGCCGGATCTGGGGAGCCGCATTCAGGTCAATCACGGTATTACCGGCCCCAAGGGGATGGAAGTCTGGGCCAGTATCCGTCCGGAAGATGTGCGTATCGATATCAAGCCGCTTGCACCGGGCGCGAACACCGCACGCGGCAAGATCAAGGAGATTGCCTATCTTGGCAGCTTCTCCATCTATCACGTGCTCTTGCCCAGCGGCAAGGTCGTCAAGGCCATGGTGCCGGCCAACCGCTGGTATGAGGCGGGTGAAACCGAGCCGACCTGGGACGATGAAGTGTATGTCAGCTGGCGCGCCGACATGCCCGTCGTACTGACGGCTTAAGGGAGGAGAGCTGATGGATATCCAGCGTTTTGCCAAGAAGTGGCTTAAGCCCGGCCGCGGTAGCGTGATTGCCCTGCCTTACTTATGGCTGGGGATCTTTTTTCTGATTCCGTTTTTTATCGTACTCAAGATCAGCTTTGCCGAGCAGGAAATTGCCATTCCACCGTTTACCAGCTTGCTGGCTTACGAGGAGGGCTTTCTCGATATCAAGCTCAACCTGTCTAATTTCATCTACATCTTCACCGACGAATTCTATGTCGACACCTATATAAGCTCGCTTAAGGTGGCATTTGTCACCACCGTGCTCTGCCTGCTGCTGGGTTATCCGATCGCGTATGCCATTGCCCGCACGGACCCGGCACGACGCAATGCGCTACTGATGCTGGTGATGTTGCCATTCTGGACCTCTTTTTTGCTGCGGGTGTATGCATGGATGGGGCTGCTTAATGATAACGGCCTGATCAATACTTTCTTGCTGTGGACCGGCATCATCAGCGAGCCCTTGAAGATGTTCCATACCGACTTCTCGCTCTACTTGGTGATGTTGTATGCCTACCTGCCGTTTATGATCCTGCCGCTGTTCTCGCATCTGGTGAAGATGGACGTGCGCTTGCTGGAGGCGGCGGGAGATCTGGGTGCCAAGCCGCTCAAGGCCTTTGCCACCATCACTTTGCCTTTGTCCAAAAACGGCATTATCGCAGGCTCGATGCTGGTGTTCATTCCGGCGGTTGGCGAGTTCGTGATTCCGGAGCTGGTCGGTAGCTCGGAGACGCTGATGAT
>NZ_JBOFOO010000359.1:0-7763 GCF_051659485.1 Craterilacuibacter sp.
TCGCGCCGCTGCGCTTGCCGCGCTCGGTCAGCGGAAGCGGCAAGTAAAAAACACGTCCGCGCAGCGGACACAAACCCATCAACGCATGCTGAAAGCCTCGCGATGGAAGACCGGCGCCTGCTGCCGTGCCGCCAAGCCGCGCGCCAAGGCGTCGCCCATGCCTGCCGGCCCGCAAAACCACACCGCATCGACCTCGGGCAACATCGCCACATCCAGCCGCGCGCCCTGATCGCTCTCGATCAGGTGCAGGCTCACGCCCGAGCGCAGGCAGGCGGCGCGCACCTCGCCTAGCGCGGCGGCTTCGGCGCTATTTTTAACGCAGTAGTAAAAATCCACTGGCGCCACTTCGCCTGTCTGGGTACGCGCCTCCAGCCATGCCAGAAACGGGGTGACGCCGATGCCGCCGGCGACCCAGGCCTCGCGCGTGCTGCCGCTGCGCTCAAAACAGCCATACGGCCCTTCCACCTCGAGACTATCCCCTGCCTTGAGGATGGCTGGAAGGGTGGCGGTGTAATCCCCCAGCGCCTTGATAATGAAGCGCAACTCGCCGCCATCGCGCTCGGCGCTGGCGATGGTGAACGGGTGGGCGCCTTCGCCGGCATCAAAGCTCACCAGTGCAAACTGGCCGGCTTTATGGCCGGGCCAGCCGGCAACGCGGCAGCAGACTTCCAGCGACTGGCCGGGCAAGGCCTGTACCGAAGTGATATGGCCATGGTGGCGGCGCGAACGGCCGATACGGCCAGACAGCGACCACAGCGCGCTCAAGGCCGTGCACAGCAGCAATAGCGCCAGCAAAGCGCCGGCCGGGGTCAGCCATAAGGCCTTGTCGGCCAGCATCAGGCCATGAAAGACGCCGGCCAGGGCGATCGGTGCAAACAGCTTGTGCGATGGACGCCAGATGCGATAAGGCAGCGCCCGCAACAACGCCAGCAGCACCATGCCCAGCATCAGCCAGCCAGCCCATTCGCCCATGTCTTTGGCCAGGCTGACGAGCGGGTCACGCGCCCCGCCACCGGCACGGCGGATTTTTGGCTCTGCCCATTGCATGGCCACAAACAGCTTGGGGGACAACTCGATCAGCCAGTGCGCGCCCAAGAGCAGGCCCGAGGCGATGCCGAAGCGTTTATGCTGGGCATAAAGTTTGTCCAGCCCGCCCATCGCGCGTTCCAGCCACAGCGGGCGCATCGCCAGCAGCATGGAACCGGCCATGACCGCCAGCAGCATCACGCCGCTCAACAGGCGCAGTTGCGAACGCCATGCCCAGTAATCGGCCGGCCAGCCGTGTGCCCACACGCTGCAGACGCCATACAGCAGGAAGGACATGAAAAGAATGAGGGTCAGCGGGCGCTTGAGCATGATCGGCTTTCATCGAGACTGGATGCTTTCATTAGAGCATGCCGGCCCAAATGATTGGCGATGACATGCCGTGCGCTTTGTTGCCAGATGTTGGCATCGGCCGCCGGGTTCACACTTATTAACATCTCGGCCGCGCACAAGCGTGCCTGGCCGATGCCGGCATGGACAAAGCCCATGGCTGCGTCGACAATACCGCCCCTGTTCCCGGCGCAAGCGGGACCCTTTGCCGATGGATGAAAGGAATACCCGCATGGCCAGCCCCAGCACGCCCAGCCTCGAGCTTTACGGCGCTTTGCAACGCGCGTTCGACCACTTCAATAGCACGCTGTTCGCGGGCGAGTTGCCGCAGTGCATGATTACGCTGCGTGCGCAGCGCACCCGCTACGGCCACCACCAGCATGCGCGCTTTGTCAGCCGCGATGGCGCTTCGCTGGACGAGCTGGCGCTCAATCCCGGCTACTTTGCGCTGCGTCCGGTCGAAACTGTGCTGTCTACGCTGGCGCACGAGATGGTGCATCACTGGCAGGAAAACAAGGGATCGGTTACGCCGTCCAACCACCATAACCGCGAGTGGGCCGAGAAGATGAAGGAAGTCGGCCTGATGCCCAGCACCACCGGTGCGCCCGGCGGCGAAGAATCGGGCTCGCGCGTCAGCCACTACATTATCGAGGGCGGGCTGTTTGCCGGCGCATGCCAGACCTTACTGGACGCAGGCTTTGTCCTGCCGGTGTACGACAGGCACGCGCCCGAGCCGCCTGAACGCGTACTGGCGCGCAGCATGGTGAGTTTCAATGAAAATGCGCCGCCCGCGCCGGACGGCATGAATGATATCGAGCCCTACCGGCCGGAGCCGGCGGCAGCCTTGAACGAAGCGCCGATGGAAGCGGCCGAGGCACAAGGCAAACCCCTGCCCATTCTGGCACCGCCCCCGCCGCGCCCCAGCAACCGCTCGCGTCTGGCCTGCCCGCAGTGCGGCGCCAGTGCGTGGATCTCCAAGGAAGTGGTGCTGATCTGCGGCAGTTGCTCCGTGCCGCTGGAAGCGGTGTAAAACGGCTCAGCTATTGGCTGGTGGCGTCTTGCGCTCCAGCCGGTCTTCCAGCTCGCCAATGCAGGCGGCAATGCCGTTGCCGGATTCTTCGATGCGTTGGCCCAGCTCGGCCTTCAGCGCGGCATTCTGCGCGGCAAGCTTGGCCAATTCGGCTTCCAGATAGCTACGCAGCTCGCTGAAACGCGACACCTCGGCCTTGTCGGCCAGCTCGCGATTGGCCTGCAGTTCGCGGGCATGGCGACGCCCATCCATCAGTACCGAGCCTTGCAGATAAACGATGTAGACCAGAAACAGCGCAACCAGCAGCACCATCAGCCCCAGCATCACCAAGCCCAGCGATGCCTGAATATCCGTAAAACCCAGCGACAGCGTGCTGGGCGTCATCACCACTGCCCAGTTCAGCGCCACAAACACGGCGATCAGGCCCGCCACCACCAGCAATAACAGCGTACGTAGCTGCATCCTCTTCTCCTTATGGTTAAAATACCCGCTACCGGCCCATGCCGGCATGGGTGTTATCGCTGCGAAACTACCACTGTAGCAGCCCGCCCAAGCGCCCCCTACCCATACCGGAACGATAGTCCCATGCTGATTTTCAACTGCAGCCGTGCCTTTGCCGATTTTATCGAAGACAAAAAAGCCGGCACCCGACTGGTGGAAACACCCCCATCCAAAGATCCGGCCGCTGATGCCCTGCTGCTGCGCACCCATGATGGCGAGCCGCCCGCCCATGTCTGGCAGTGGCAGGTGCATATGGTGACGGTGCGCCGCCGGCCCTGTGTCTTGGTGATGGAGCACGACAGCCGCTACAGCATGCTGTTTACCCGCCTGAAAGCAGGCGACATGGCCGGCTTTGTCAGCCAGATGCTGGAGCGCCTGCTCAACCAGCAATACACCGAAACACTGGCGCTGGGCGAGCCGCCGCTGGCCAGCATCGATGAAATGGCGCACAGCCTGATGCAACAGCACAGCGACTTCCGCTTTTTCCTGCGCAGTGAGCGCAGCGTACAAGCGCATCTCAATGAAGTGGCACGCGACCTTGCCGATCAGGCGGCCGCTTCTTCCAGCCTGCCCGAAGGCCACGAGCAATGCGCGATGTTCGACGATCACTGCAATAATTACATCCGCAGCAGCAAAACCCGTCCCGACTGGTTCTATCCGCAGCAAGTCATGCTGTGGCGCTGGCTGCATGACTTTGGCGGTTATACCGAGGCCGGCATTCTACGCCTGCAACAGCAGCAGCAAGCGCAGCAGCGCGCCTTTCAAAGCGCGCAGTTTGCCGAAATACTGGCCAAGGCCGGACAGTAGCGCCGGGGAAGGCAAACCGCGCTGCCGGCTTACGGCGAAACCGCGAAAAACAGGAAGGTGGCAAACAGCACCAGATGCACAACGCCCTGCAAGATGGTGGTCTTACCCGTCGCCAGGCTCATGGAGCCCACCAGTAAAGTCAGCCCCAGCAGCACGGTTTCCTTCATTTCCAGACCCAGCACCAAAGGCTGGCCGGTGATCACGAAGATAAGAGCCACGGCCGGAATGGTCAGCCCGATCGACGCCAGACCCGAACCCAGTGCCAGATTCAAGCTGGTCTGCAAGCGGTTGGCTCGGGCGGCACGCGTGGCCGCCAAGGCTTCGGGCAACAACACCATAGCGGCAATAATAATGCCGACCACCGCCTGCGGTGCCCCCATCACGCTCACCATGTTTTCAATGGAAGGCGAAAGTACTTTTGCCAGGCCAACCACGGCGACCAGCGAAACCAGCAGCAAGCCGGCACTCCAGATCGCGACCTTGTTGTCGGTGGTGGCGTGCGCGCTCTCGTTGCTGGCTTCATCCAGAAAATAGTCGCGATGGCGGACGGTCTGTACAAAAACGAAAGCGCCGTACAATACCAGCGAAACCACGCCGGTAAAGGCCAGCTGTTTGGATGACAGCATATGCCCCGCTTCGCTCAGGCCGTAATTGGGCAACACCAGCGTCAGCACCGCCATCGAAGTCAATACCGCCATCGCCGCACTCACGCCCTGCTGCTGATACTCCTGCTCGCCATGACGCAGGCCGCCCAGCAACAAACACAGGCCGACAATGCCGTTGCAGATAATCATGATGGCCGAAAAGACCGTATCGCGAGCCAGCGCCAGCTTGTCCTCGCCACCGGACAGCATCATAGACAGGATCAGTGCGACTTCGATAATGGTCACCGCCAGCGCCAGCACCAGCGTACCGAAAGGCTCGCCGATACGGTGCGCAATCACCTCGGCGTGATGGACGGCGGCAAAAACCGCACCGCCCAGACACACGGCCACAGCGACCAGAAACCAGGTCGAATTGACACCGCTAAAAGCGATACCCAACAGCACGCAAGCCAATAGCGGAAAAACCCAGCTCCAGCGCGGAAGTTGATGAGCGGACATTGCGGCCTCTTTTATCAAAATTTCATCATATTCTAACTGATATCATCATACCAGACGCCTGCATGCCCCCTGATGTCCGGCTGGCGACACCCACAATACACAGCGGCAAGCAACAACAGCATCATAGCGCCCCAGCGCCGCAAGATAAGGCCGGCTTGGCACCAAGCTTTGGCCGTGTGCCCTACCACGCCAGCAGGCGTGGACCGGTGATGGCGCCCAGCAAGGCGGGCAGCAGCATACCTGCCAGGTACCATAGCGCCACAAAAGGCAGCGCCAGTTCGGGGCAATGCAGGGTATAGACCAGCGCCCCGCCACTCCCGGCGACCAGCCCGGCAGCCGCACCCGCCAGACGCAAACGGGTAGGCGCCAGCCGGCGCATCACCATCAGCATCAAGCCCCATACCGGTAGCGACAGCAGCAGGATACTGGGCACACACGCTTGCCAGCTACTGCCCGCAAGCAGCGCCCAGCGGGCAGCCTCCGGCGCTGCCGCCAGCTCGCTGCCGGCGGGCAGCCACAATAGCAGCACCGGCAGCAATAATGCCGGCGCCAATCCGGCCACACGCGTACCGGGCCGCGACAGCCGTACCGCCAGCAGCAGCGAGGGCAGCAATAGCGACAAGGCAAACAGCGGCTTGACCCAGAAGATGGCGCGCCCGGCATCGGCCGCCAGCGCCGGATTCAGCCGCAGCAAAACCAGCATTAATAGCAAGGCAGCCAGTAGCCCGGCCAGCAGCGCCCGCGCCAAGGGTCTGGCCACCTTTTGCGGCGCCAGCCGGGTCTCGCCCGCAGCCAGCAAATCAATCAATTCCGCCGTTTTCATCATCCGTTCCTTATCATGGCCGCCAGTGCCTTCAGGCCGCGATGGATCGCAACCTTGACCGCTGACTCGCTCAGTCCGGTCATGGCCGCCGTTTCCCTGACCGACAAGCCTTCCAGTTTCATATGCACGATAGGCAGCCGCTGGCCATCGGGCAGATCCTGCAACAACACCGCCAGATCATGGCGGGCATCGCGGGCCTCCTGATCAGTCTGGGCCATTAGCTCGTGATGGTCGTCCAGCGGAACATTCAGCCTGTCGTGCCGTCCGTGACGGCGCCAGAAATCAATCAGTTTGTAGCGTGCAATCGCATACAGCCAGGCCGTCACCGGCTGATCCCGCGCCCAGCTGGCTCGCTGATTGTGAATCGCCAGCAAGGCCTCCTGCACCAGATCCTCGACATCTTCCGGGCATGCCGACAGGCGCCGGCGATAAAACGCACGTAAATGTGGCGCCAGTGCACCGAGAAAACGGCGGTATGCCGCTGCGTCCCCATCCAGGCCGCGGCTCAGCAAGCTGCAAAGCAAGGCTTCCTTAGCATCCTTGTCGACCATCTCTTATTCGCTCCCGCGAGCATGGTGGTTACAAGCCCGGCAACAACTACCCGAAATAAATTTTTCACCGCTACTGTAACCGATCCCGCATCTCTTGCGAATTGGCTAGGGACCGGCGGCAACAGCTGCCGGCACCCTTAGCCTGCAATAGGAGAAACATCATGACTCAGACCCAGACTGTACTGGCCGCCGCACTGTCCGCCCTGATCAGCGGTGCCGCCATGGCGGCAACCGCCCCGATGGAAAAAGAGAAGTGCTATGGCGTGTCCGTCGCCGGCCAGAACGACTGCAAGGCAGGTGCCGGTACCAGTTGCGCCGGTTCGTCCAAGATGGACTATCAGGCCAATGCGTGGAAATACGTCGCCAAAGGCAGTTGCACCAGCATGAAGACCCCGAAAGGCATGGGCTCGCTAGAGCCAAGCAAGAGTTAAACCCCGCCATCGCCCGCCATCATGGCGGGCGGTATTTTGACCGGAGGCAGACATGCTGAGCTGTGGAATCGGGCTGAAACCGCAACATTTCGAAGAGGCGCTTGCGGCGCGGGCGCAAGGGCTATGGTTTGAAGTCCACGCCGAAAACTATATGGCCGATGGCGGCCCGCGTCTGGCATGGCTCGCGCGCATACGCGCGCAGCACCCGCTATCGCTGCACGGGGTCGGGCTATCCTTAGCCGGTGCCGCCGAGCCTGACACTGCGCATCTTGCGCGACTGGTGGCACTGGCACAGCGTATCGAGCCGGTCCTAGTCTCCGAGCATCTGGCCTGGTCGGCATGGCGCGGCAACTGCTGGCCCGATCTGCTGCCTGTCGTGCGCACGCGCAGCACACTTGCCCGGCTGGCCGCCAATATCGGCCGGGTACAAGATGCACTGGGTCGCACCATCGCCATCGAACACCCGGCACATTACCTCGCGCTGGAGCATGAAATCGGCGAGATCGAATTTCTGACCGAGCTTGCCGCCCGTAGCGGCTGCCAGTTGCTGATCGACGTCAATAATGTATTTGTCGGTGCCAATAACCTCGGCTATAGCGCCGGCGACTGGATTGATGCCGTGCCGGTGGCGGCCATTGCCGAAATCCATCTGGCCGGCCATAGCCGCGACCCGCAGTGGGGAGAGGCACTACTGATAGATTCGCACGACATGCCGGTGAGCGAGGCGGTATGGGACTTGTATGCACGCCTGCTGGCACGCAGCGGGCCGCGCCCGACCCTGCTTGAGCGCGATGGCCATGTCCCCGCTTTTGCCAGCTTGCTGCACGAGCGGGAACGCGCCCATGACCTGCTTGGCCAGACGGCGATGGCCGCATGAGTACGCAATTTCACGACGATTTTATCGCGGCGCTGGCAGGCGACAAGACCGATGGCAGCCTGACGGCCCAGCCCGGCTTTGCCGTCTACCGCAATACCGTATTCAAGGGCTGTGTCGATGCCATCGTCGCCAACTATCCGGCACTTTGCCATCTGGCCGGCGAAAAATGGCTGGCCGCCGCCGCACTGGCCTATGCATGCCAAACCCCGCCCGACGACCCGCGCCTGATGCTGTACGGTGCCGGTTTTGCCGATTTTATAGCGGCC
>NZ_JBOFOO010000360.1:0-16429 GCF_051659485.1 Craterilacuibacter sp.
AGTACCGCGAGGATGCGGTGAAGTTCTTCGGCGACAAGACCAACTTCGCGAGCTATTTTGGCGCGATGAAAGCCGGCGAGACCTTCCGTCAGCCGGAGCTGGCCGAAACGCTGCGCCGTATCTCGAAATACGGTGCCAAGGATTTCTATCAGGGCAAGACGGCCGGCTTGCTGGTGGCCCAGATGAAGGCGGACAACGGCCTGATTTCTGCTGCCGACCTGCGCGACTATCGCGCCAAGTGGCGCGAGCCGATCAAGATCAGCTGGCGCGGCAATAAGGTCTACACGGCACCACCGCCCAGCTCCGGCGGGATTGCCCTCAAGCAGTTGCTGACCATCAAGGAAAACCGTGCCGCCGACTTCAAGGGTGTGGCGCACAATTCGGCACAATACATCCACCTGTTGTCCGAGATTGAGAAGCGCGTGTTTGCCGATCGTGCCGATTATCTGGGCGACCCGGATTTCTCCAAGGTGCCGGTGAAGCAGCTGACCGACAAGGTCTATCTGGCCCGTCGTGCCGCGGAAGTCAATCCCAAGGCCATTTCCCCGACCGAGAAGGTGAAGCCGGGCCTGGAACCGCGCCAGACCACCCATTTCTCCATTGTCGACAAATGGGGCAATGCGGTTGGCAATACCTATACGCTGAACTGGGACTTCGGCAGCGGTGTGGTGGTGAAGGGCGCGGGCTTTTTGCTGAACGACGAGATGGATGACTTCAGCGCCAAGCCGGGTGTGGCCAACGCCTTTGGCGTGGTGGGCAAGAACGCCAACGCGATCGAGCCGGGCAAGCGCATGCTGTCGTCGATGAGCCCGACTATCGTGACGCGCGACGGCAAGGTGGCGATGGTGCTGGGCACGCCGGGCGGCTCGCGCATCTTCACCTCCATCTTCCAGGTACTCAACAATGTGTACGACTACAACATGCCGCTGCAGCAGGCTGTTTCGGCTCAGCGCGTACACCACCAACTGCTACCCAAGGACACGATCTTCTTTGATGCTTACGCACCGCTCGCGGGCAAGCAAGCCGAAGAGCTGAAGGCCATGGGTTACACGCTGGAAGATCAGGGCTGGAATATGGGCGACATTCAGGCGATCCGCATTAACGGCAACATGCCCGAAACCGCTTCCGATCCGCGCGGTCGTGGCGTTGGCCGTATCGTGAAGTAATTGCCGGCATGATTCCGGATGTGCTGCGGCATGTCCGGGATGGCTCTCCATTCCATTCATTTTCCCCGCCTTCACCTCGTGAATGCGGGGCTTTTCATTCTGGCGTGCCTGTTTTTTAGGCAGGCGCGTTGCGGCCCTTTGGCTGCGGGCGTTGGCGATACTTATCCACAGCCGGTACACAAGCTTGTCCGCATCGGCTGTGGATGGGGGAGCGAGCATGCGTAAGCATGAAGCGGCTTTTCTTGATGAGTCTGGCGCACTGTCCCACGCAGCTTGCGGCAACAGTTCGTCAGCCAGAAAGTCGAGCAGCGCGCGCCGACATATTCCTGCGCGACGCATAGACCGCGTAGAAGTCAAGCTCGCACGGTATGTATTCCGGCAGTAGCGCGCTCAACTGGCCGTTACGCAGCAAAGGGGCGACCAGATAGGTCGGCAGTCGCGCGACCCTGGGCCTGAGCGGATGAGGTACTCAAGATCAGTACCAAGATTGCTAAAGGGAAATGAAGTGCTGAAGCCGCGCTTGCCGGCGTGCGCTTAATCATGGGCCGGCAGATACAAAATGGCGGCTTTGCGCCAACGTAGTGCTTCGTTTCCTGCCAGTCAGGCTTCTGGCTTCGCTCTGGCCGGGTAGGTTTAACTGGCTTGATGTGGGTTGCTGTATTCGTGTTGAGGGCCAGCATGGTGCCGGTTTTTTGTTGCAATTTTTTTGCTTTAATGGCGTCGGGTCACTATACACAAAAAAACAGCAAACAAACTGAATCAAACACTCTAGATGACGGGGGAATGCGATTGCATGGCGCATTCGTGTGCTCCCCTGCAAACAGCAAGGAGTAGCGCCATGACTGCCGATATCTACCGCCACTATGCCGCCCGTTACGATAAAACCCGCGAAGAGGAATACAGCATTCAGGAGTTTCTGGAGCTGTGTAAGCGCGAACCGGGGGTCTATGCCACGGCGGCTGAACGCATGCTGCTGGCCATTGGCGAGCCCGAGCTGATTGACACCCGCCACGATGCCCGTTTGTCGCGTATTTTTTCCAACAAGATGATAAAAATCTATCCTGCCTTCCGTGATTTTTACGGCATGGAGGAGGTGATTGAGCAAGTGGTGTCTTATTTCCGCCATGCCGCGCAAGGGTTGGAAGAAAAGAAACAGATCCTCTATTTACTGGGGCCGGTAGGGGGGGGTAAAAGCTCGATTGCCGAGCAGCTTAAGTCGCTGATGGAAGACGTGCCTTTTTATGCGATCAAGGGCAGTCCGATCAACGAATCGCCTCTGGGTCTGTTTAATTACGAAGAAGACGGCCGGATTCTCGAAGAAGAGTTCGGTATTCCCCGTCGCTATCTGAAGACCATTCCCAGCCCGTGGGCCGTCAAGCGCCTGCACGAGTTTGGCGGCGATATCGACCAGTTCCGTGTGGTCAAGCGTTACCCGTCGGTACTCAAGCAGATTGCAGTGGCCAAAACCGAACCTGGGGACGAGAACAATCAGGATATTTCGGCGCTGGTCGGCAAGGTCGATATCCGCAAGCTGGAAAAATATGCGCAGGATGATCCGGATGCCTATAGCTACTCGGGTGGCCTGTGTCTGGCTAATCAGGGTTTGCTTGAGTTTGTCGAAATGTTCAAGGCACCGATCAAGGTGCTGCACCCTTTGCTGACGGCCACACAGGAAGGCAATTACAAGGGAACCGAGGGGTTCGGTGCGATTCCGTTCGAGGGCATTATTCTGGCGCACTCCAACGAATCCGAGTGGAAACAGTTCAAGAACAACAAGAATAACGAAGCATTCCTCGACCGTATTTATATTGTCAAGGTGCCGTACTGTTTGCGGGTATCGGACGAAGTCAAGATCTACGACAAGCTGATTGTCAATTCATCTCTGGGTGCCGCGCCATGTGCACCGGGCACGCTGAAAATGATGGCGCAGTTTGCCGTATTGTCGCGCCTGAAAGAGCCGGAGAACTCCAGCCTGTTCAGCAAGATGCTGGTGTACGACGGTGACAGCCTGAAAGATACCGATCCCAAGGCCAAGAGCCAGCAGGAGTACCGTGATTATGCCGGGGTGGATGAGGGGATGAGCGGGCTATCGACGCGCTTTGCCTACAAAATTGTGTCCAAGGTATTCAACTTTGATCACGCCGAAGTTGCGGCTAATCCGGTGCATTTGCTGTATGTGCTGGAGCAACAGGTGGAGCGCGAGCAGTTCCCGCCCGAAATCGAACAGCGCTACCTCACTTTCCTGAAGGAATATCTGGCACCCAAGTATGTCGAATTTATCGGCAAGGAGATTCAGACCGCGTATCTGGAGAGTTATTCCGAGTACGGCCAGAATATCTTCGACCGCTATGTGACTTTTGCCGACTACTGGATACAGGATCAGGAATTCCGTGATCAGGATACCGGTGAAATATTTGACCGTGGCTCGCTCAATATCGAGCTGGAAAAGATAGAAAAACCGGCAGGTATTTCCAACCCCAAGGATTTCCGTAACGAGATTGTCAATTTTGTATTGCGTGCCCGTGCCAATAACAATGGCAAGAATCCGGCCTGGACCAGTTACGAGAAGTTGAGAACAGTGATCGAGAAGAAGATGTTCTCCAATACTGAAGAGCTGTTGCCGGTTATTTCATTCAATGCCAAAGCCAGCCTCGAAGACTCGAAAAAGCACGAGGATTTTGTGAACCGTATGGTGGAAAAGGGCTACACGCCGAAGCAGGTTCGCTTGCTGTGTGAATGGTATCTGCGCGTACGTAAGTCGTCCTGAACGGAAGAGGCCGGAAAGCCCGCATGGACTTTCCGGAACCCATGAGCCTGACGGAGGCAAACATGGCCAATATTATCGACCGACGTTTGAACGGTAAGAATAAATCTGCGGTTAATCGCGAGCGTTTTTTGCGCCGTTTCAAGGGGCAGATCAAGGATGCGGTTGCCAAGGCGATCAAGGGGCGCAGTATTACCGACATCGAGAGCGGCGAAACCGTCTCCATTCCGGTTAAGGATATTTCAGAGCCTTCATTTCATCATGGCAAAGGCGGGGTATGGGAACATATCCATCCGGGCAATCAGGAGTTTGTGAAGGGTGACCGTCTGCCACGGCCGCAAGGCGGGGGGGGCGGTGGCAATGGCTCGGGCAAGGCCAGTCAGGATGGCGAGGGTGAAGATGCTTTTGCCTTTGAACTGTCGCGTGAAGAATTCATGAATGTATTTTTCGATGATCTGGCTTTGCCTAATCTGGTTAAAACCCAGCTCACCGGTATTACTGAAATGAAAACGGTGCGGGCCGGTTTTACCAACGATGGTACGCCGGGCAATATCAATATCGTGCGTTCCTTGCGAGGCGCATTGTCGCGGCGTATCGCCATGGCGGCGCCGACGCTGGCATCTCTTGGCGAATCCGAGGAGGAGCTGGACGAGTTGATGGAATCGGGCATGGAGGCCGATTTGGCTGTGCGCGAGCATAGACGCCGTATCCATCTACTGCACGAAAAGTTGGCGGCCATCCCGTTTATTGATCCCTTCGACCTGCGTTATAACAACCGGGTGAAACAGCCGAAACCTTCAAGCCAGGCGGTGATGTTCTGTCTGATGGATGTATCCGGCTCGATGGACGAGCAGAAAAAAGATATGGCCAAGCGTTTTTTTATTCTGCTGTATCTATTTTTGCAGCGCACTTACGACAAGATCGAGTTGGTGTTTATCCGCCACCACACCAGTGCGGTGGAAGTGAATGAACATGATTTTTTCCACTCGCGCGAGTCCGGAGGGACGGTGGTGTCGTCGGCGCTTAACCTGATGAAAGATGTGGTGAACAAGCGTTACGCCGGCAGTGAGTGGAATATTTACGCAGCGCAGGCATCGGACGGAGATAACTGGGATAGTGATTCGGCCAATTGCGCGCGTATTCTCGAGACGGCGCTTATTCCGGTATGCCAGTACTACGCCTATATCGAGATTACCGAGGGCGAGCCACAGAACCTGTGGTACGAATACCTCAAGGTCAAGGATGCCAGCAAGCACTTTGCCATGCAAAAGATACGCTCGGCCGCCGATATCTATCCGGTGTTCCGCGAGCTGTTTAAAAAGCAGCAGGGGGTAAGCAAATGACACCGATTTCCACCGGTTCGGAATGGACCTTTGATTTGATCGAGGCATACGATGCGGCGATACGCGAGATCGCGGTAGACGAATTCAAACTCGATGTTTACCCCACTCAATTGGAGGTGATTACGGCCGAGCAGATGATGGATGCCTATTCATCGGTGGGGATGCCGGTCAATTACCATCACTGGAGTTTCGGCAAACACTTCGTTTCAACCGAGAAGAACTATAAGCGCGGGCAGATGGGGCTGGCATACGAGATTGTAATCAACTCCAGTCCCTGTATTGCCTACCTGATGGAAGAAAACTCGGCGACTATGCAGGCGCTGGTGATTGCGCATGCAGCGTATGGTCACAATTCGTTTTTTAAGGGCAATTATCTGTTTCGTTCGTGGACCGACGCGACGGCAATCGTCGATTATCTGATGTTTGCCAAACAGTACATCAGCCAGTGCGAGGAGCGTTACGGCATCAGCGCGGTCGAGGAGTTGCTGGATTCGTGCCATGCGCTGATGAACTACGGGGTGGATCGTTACAAGCGCCCGGAAAAGCTGTCTTTGGTGCAGGAGCGGGCGCGGCAGACCGAGCGTGAGCAGTATCTGCAAACGCAGGTCAATGATCTGTGGCGCACCATCCCGAAGCGGGAGCGTGATGCCAATGCCCACACTGCACAGCGCTTTCCGCCCGAGCCACAGGAAAACCTGCTGTATTTTATCGAGAAGGCTGCGCCTTTGCTTGAGCCATGGCAGCGCGAGATCGTGCGTATCGTGCGCAAGATTGCCCAGTATTTCTATCCGCAGCGCCAGACGCAGGTGATGAACGAGGGTTGGGCCACCTTCTGGCATTACACCATACTCACGCGTTTGTACGACAAGGGCTTGGTGACCGATGGTTTCATGATGGAGTTTTTGCAAAGCCACACCAATGTGGTGGCGCAACCGCCGGTGACATCGAACTGGTATAGCGGCATCAATCCTTATGCGCTGGGCTTTGCCATGTATCAGGACATCAAGCGTATTTGTGAAGCGCCGACCGCCGAGGACAGGGCCTGGTTTCCCGATATTGCAGGCAGCAATTGGCGCGAGACGCTGGAGTTCGCGATGAAGAACTTCAAGGATGAAAGTTTTGTCTCGCAGTACCTGTCACCCAAGCTGATTCGAGATTTTCACCTGTTTGCCCTGCGTGACGATGATAGGGACGACAAGCTGGAAATTTCCGCCATTCACAACGAGGAGGGTTACCGCAAGGTACGCGAGCTGCTGGCTGAACAGTACAATCTGGGCTCGCGCGAGCCGAATATACAGGTGTGGTCGGTCAATATGCGCGGCGACCGCTGTCTGACCCTGCGCCACACCATGCATAACCGCCGCCCATTGGACCGTGGCAGTTCCTGCGACGTGCTCAAGCATATTGCACGCTTGTGGGGCTTTGATGTCAGGTTGGAGAGTGTGGACTCCGATGGGAGTGTGCGCGAGCACTTTGAAATCAAGGCGCCACCCGAGGTGATGGCGTATTGATTTGTAGTGCTATGACTTGATAGCCCAGCTCCCCGGCATGCTGCGGGGCGCTGGGCTATGGGCGTAGGCTTAACGCAGTCCTAGTACATCCTGCATGTCAAACACGCCATGTGGCTGCGCTTGCAGCCAGCGTGCCGCGCGTACGGCACCGCCTGCGAAGGTGGCACGACTAGACGCTTTGTGGCTGATTTCTACCCGCTCGCCGATAGCGGCAAACAAGGCCGTATGGTCGCCGACAACATCGCCGCCACGCACGGTGGCAAAACCTATGGTTTGCGGGTCGCGCTCGCCGGTCACGCCTTCACGGCCATAGACGGCGCAGGCATTGAGGTCGCGCCCCAGTGCGTCGGCGATGACTTCACCCATGCGTAGTGCGGTACCGGAGGGGGCATCCACCTTGTGGCGGTGGTGTGCCTCGATGATTTCGATGTCGTAGCCATCGTTCAGTACCCGCGCTGCCATATCCAGAAGTTTGAACGTCAGGTTGACGCCCACGCTGAAGTTGGCGGCAAACACGATCCCGATCTGCTCGCCAGCTGCGCGGATGGCGGCTTTGCCTGCGTCATCAAAGCCAGTCGTGCCTATGATCATGTCGACACCGGCCGTGACGCAGGCCTGCATATGCTGCAAAGTCCCTTCCGGGCGGGTGAAGTCGATCAGAATATCGGCACCAACCAGTGCGGTGATTAAATCGCTGCTGATGGTGACGCCGGTGTTCTGGCCGATAAACAGGCCGGCATCCTGTCCGATAAAGCCGGAGTCGACGCGCTCCAGTGCGCCATGCAGGCGGGCAGATGGGCTGGCAATAACGGCTTCAATCAGTGCACGGCCCATGCGGCCGCCGGCACCGACAATAACGATATTTTGTGGCTGCATCGTATGTTCAGTTTTTGGCTGGGGTGAGAGGGGCGGGTACATTACTTTCGGCTAGCCCTTGGCCTTCGACCGAGACGACACTGTCCGCGTTGAAAATAACCGTGACCAGGCGTTCTTCGGTTGGCTGGCCCTGACGCTCCAGGACATATTTGTAGTCCCAGCGATTGGCGTGGAACGGGTCGGCCAATAACGGTGTTCCCAGCAAAAAGCGAACCTGATTGCGCGTCATGCCGGGCTTGACTTGCTTGGCCGAGGCTTCGCTGACCGCATTGCCTTGCTCTATCACCATGCGATGGGGCGTGAACCAGTTGATCGGATTAATACTACTGCAGCCTGCCATAAACAGCAGTGCCGGAATCATCAGGATTTTGTTCATCGTGTTCATGCCGGGAAAACCGGGTTGGGTAAACTATTAAAAGGCTTTATGATACAGAATCACACCTACAAGTTATAACACGATGAATAAAGCCAGTCACCTCAAGGATATCGGGCTTAAGGCTACCGGTCCGCGCCTTAAGATTCTCGAACTGTTCGAGAACAGTGTCCTGCGTCACCTGTCTGCCGAAGATGTGTATAAAAAGATGCTGACCGAAGAAATGGATATCGGTCTGGCGACGATTTACCGCGTACTGACCCAGTTCGAACAGGCCGGCATTCTGGTGCGCCATCATTTCGAGTCGGGCAAGGCGGTATACGAGCTGAATCAGGGCGGGCATCATGACCATATGGTGTGCATGAGTTGTGGCAAAGTGACCGAATTTTTCGAGCCCAAGATTGAAAGCCTGCAAGACCGGATCGCCGAGCAGCACGGTTTCGCCATACAGGATCATGCACTTTATCTATATGGTGAATGTGCCGAATGCCAGAAGACGCACTCTAGCACGGCAATATGATCCCTTGGCTGGGTACTGCCTTGGATTTTCCAGTGCTAGAGTCGGCGCTGCTAGAGCCGCCGGGCCTGCTTGCTGCCGGCGGTGACCTGTCTGTCGAGCGTCTTGCTCTGGCTTACAGTCGTGGAATTTTTCCATGGTTTAGTGCCGGGCAGCCTATTCTTTGGTGGTCGCCGGCGCCGCGCATGGTGCTTTTTCCGTCGGAGCTGAAAATAAGCAGGGCGCTGGCTAAGACACTGCGTCAGCGTCGCTACCGGGTGAGTTGCGATCAGGACTTTGGCGGTGTGATGCAGGCGTGTGCGGCGAGTCCGCGTCCCGGGCAGGGCGGGACCTGGATTTCCCCGCAGATGGTGGATGCCTATTGCCGTTTGCACGCTGCCGGTTTGGCGCACTCGTTTGAAGTCTGGATGGAGGGCGAACTGGCCGGCGGCCTGTATGGTGTGGCACTGGGGCGGATGTTCTTTGGCGAATCCATGTTTCACCGCCGCCGCGATGCTTCAAAAATAGCATTCGTACACATGGTGCAGCATCTGGCAAATCATGGCTTCACGATGGTGGACTGCCAAGTCCATACTCCGCATTTGGAGAGCCTGGGTGGCCGGCTGATTTCACGGGATAGCTTCATCGCCAGGCTGCAGGCGCAAACAGCGCAGGGACAGCCGGCTCACTTATGGGATTACCAATACAACAATGAGCCAGCGTGAGTCTCACGAAGCGGTTGTGCACTTCTATGCTACAGGGGTGTACCCGTGCAGCTATCTGGAAGGGCGCGATGCGCGCTCTCAAGTTGCCATCCCTGTCGAGCTGATCGATGCTGCGGTGTACAGTCGCTTGGTGCGCTTAGGTTTTCGCCGTAGCGGACACTACACCTACCGGCCGGCATGTGATGCTTGCCATGCCTGTATTCCGGTGCGCTTGCGCGTGGCGGATTTTGCCCCGAACCGCACCCAGCGCCGCACTTTGCGCCAGCATGCCGGACTGGACATCCGGATCTTGCCGCTGGCCTTTCGCGATGAGCATTTCCATCTATACCGGCGCTATCAGGCCAGTCGCCACGCCGGTGGCGGCATGAGCGATGATGGTTCGCAGCAGTATACCGAGTTCATCCTGAAAAGCCGGGTGGATAGTGTATTGGTCGAGTTTAGTGAAAAAGGTGTCCTCAAGATGGTCAGTCTGGTAGACAAGCTGGATGATGGCCTGTCTGCCGCCTACACCTTTTTCGAACCCGACGATGTGGGCTGCAGCTATGGTAGCTACAGCATTTTATGGCAGCGTGAGTGGGCGCTAAGCCTGGGTTTGCCGTATCTCTACCTAGGCTACTGGATAGCCGATTGTCGCAAGATGGAATACAAATCGCGTTACCAGCCGCTGGAGCGATTGTTTGATGGGGTATGGCGGGATTTTTGAATGACAAGCCAAGCCTATGCCCGGCTTGTCATGATGGGGTAGCTCAGAACGGTACGACGCGCATGGTGCCATTGCCGCTTAGGATGCGTACCCGCTGACCTGCGCTGAATGGCAGATCCGCGTCCTGTACGATGGAAACCATGCGTCCATCCCTGTCCAGCCTGACGGTAAGCTCGAGCGCATTTTTGGTGCCCAGGCCCTGTTGCGCGGATTGCGAAGCCAGACCGCCCAGCATGGCGCCGGCAATGGCGCCAACTGCCGAGCCGCTGCCGCTGCCTATGCTGCTGCCTGCGACACCACCTAGTGCCGTACCGCCCAATGTCAGTAACTGGTTCTGTTCGCCTTCGACCTTGACGTTCTGTACCGAAACGATCTGGCCAAATTCGACGACTTGCGGCTGTTGCAACTGACCGCGCTTGTAGACGACGGCCGAGTCGGACGGGGTGCTGCAACCGGTGGCCAGCAAAATTGCACTGATCGCACTGGCCAGAAGTAGCCCTTTTTTCATTTCCATTCCTTTCTTACTGTTACATGCCTGTTTACGGCTTTTTGAGGCCGGCAATAGCTTGGGCACACTCTGCTATCAGCTGCGGGCCACGGTAGATCAAGCCGGAGTAAAGCTGTACCAGACTGGCGCCGGCACGGATTTTGTCTGCCGCATCATCGCCACTAAGAATACCGCCTACTCCTATGATAGGCAGCGCACCATCGAGTTCTTGCGCCAAAGTCTGAATGACCCCGGTTGCAAGTGCGGTGACTGGCGCGCCTGACAGTCCGCCGGCTTCGGCGGCATGGGTGTGGCCGGCGACGGCCTCGCGGGATAAGGTGGTATTGGTCGCGATCACGGCATCAACCTTATGCGCCAGCAGCAAGCGGGCGATATCGCGTACCGCTGCTTGATCGAGATCGGGTGCAATCTTAACAGCGAAGGGGACGTAACGGCCATGTTTGTCGGCCAACATGGCCTGCCGGGTTTTGAGTGCCGCGATCAATTCGGCCAATTCGCTACCTTGTTGCAGCTGGCGCAAATTCTTGGTATTGGGCGAAGAGATATTGACCGTCACGTAACTGGCGCAGGGGTAAACCTTGTCCAGGCATTCGATATAGTCGTCAGTCGCCCGTTCGATGGGGGTGCTGGCATTCTTGCCGATATTAATGCCTAGTACGCCCTTGAAGCGGCTTTGCTGGACGTTGCGCACCAGATTATCGACGCCCAGATTATTGAAACCCATACGATTGATAATCGCTTGGTGCTCGGGCAGGCGGAATAGCCGTGGTTTGGGGTTGCCTGCTTGCGCGCGCGGGGTGACGGTGCCTATTTCGATAAATCCGAAACCCAGTTCGGCCAGTGCATCGATATGCTCGCCATCCTTGTCCAGACCGGCGCCAAGGCCGACCGGATTGGGGAAGGTCAGCCCCATCACCTTGACCGGATTGCGCGGGATGGATTTGCCCATCAATGTGCCCAGCTGCAACTGGTATGCCTTGTCCAGCAGCTTGAGAGTCAGCTGGTGTGCGGCCTCGGGGTCAAGGCGAAACAGCAGCGGGCGTAACAGCGGATAAAGCATCGGAAACTCCGTCAGGCTGCACTACCAGAATAGTGGCGGTGCATGCATAGTGCGTAAGTAGGGGATGTTACAAGATCTTGCAGGCAACGTCGAAGTCGAGGCGCGGCGCGCGCGGATGAAGTTGCGCCTCGACGCCATAACCCAGATTGATCAGGAAGTTGGCACGCCAGCGCCCATCGGCAAAGAATGTATTGTTTACACCAGTCTGGTCAAAGCCGGACATCGGGCCGCAATCCAGTCCCAGCGCACGGGCCGCCATAATCAGATAGGCGCCTTGCAGGCTGCTGTTGCGCATGGCTGTTTCTGTAATCAGCGCCTCATTGCCGATAAACCAGCTTTTTGCATCGGCATGCGGATACAGTTCGGGTAGTGCCTCATAAAATTCTATGTCATAGGCGACGATGACCGTTACCGGGGCCTGCATGGTTTTGGCCTGATTGCCCGGTGCGAGGTGGGGCGCTAGTGCGGCCTTGGCTTGTGGGCTGGTGATAAAAACAAAGCGGGCAGGGGATGCATTGGCGCTGGTCGGGCATAGGCGTGTGAGCGTGTATAACTGCTGCAATAAGTCCGGGCTGATGGTTCTTGGCTGCCAATGGCTATGGGTGCGGGCCTGAATAAACAACTGGGCGATGGCGGCAGGGCTAAGCGGCATGCTCATGATTCACCTCTCCTGATGTAGGGCCTACGCAGGGCTATTTTGAATAGCCGGTGCACTGGCCTGTGGTGCTTTGATTTCATCCGGCACAATTTCAAGCTCGGCATGTGTGGCGGCAAGGACGGTAATGGATACCCGCCGGTTTTGTGCCCGGCCTTCCGCCGTTGCATTGCTGGTGACCGGGCGATTTTCGGCGCGGCCTACGGCGACCAGTCTGTCGGCGGCAATGCCGTTTTCCTGAAACAGGCGTACGACACTGCCGGCGCGGGCCGCCGAGAGTTCCCAGTTGGAAGGGTAGAAGGGATTACGTATCGGTACGTTGTCGGTATAGCCCTCGACACGAACCGGATTGTCCAGCGTGCGCAGGACCCCGGAAATGCCTGCGAGCATCTGGCGTGATTCAGGAGACGGACTGGCTTGGGCGACGGCAAACAGTGCCGTGTCCTTGATGTCGATATGAATGCCTTCATCGGACTGATAAAGCCGGACCTGGCCACTTTTTAGCAGCGGCTGTACCACCTTGCTGAGCGCATCGCTCAGCTCGCGCATCTTTTGCTGATTGGCCAGCCGCTGGTCACTCTTGACTGCACGGGCGACCGGCTTGGCATTGGGCACCTCTATCATGGTGTTGGCGCTACCGGAAGGTTTTTGCGTGCTGACAATCTTGTTGCCGAAAGCGTCACCCAGCGAGCTGGACAGTACGCGATACTTGCTTTCATTAACCTGCGAGATCGCATACATCACCACAAAAAAGGCAAACAGCAAGGTAATGAAGTCGGCATAGGATACCAGCCAGCGTTCATGATTCTCGTACTCTTCTTCCTGGTGACGTCTGCGTTTACGCATGGCTTAATCCGGTTTCAGTAGTAACGGGTCTCGAACAGGGTGCTGACACCCTGTGCAAACTGTACGCCCAGAAAACGCGCTGCGCGTTTGCCAAAGCCTTCATCCGGCGTGAACTCCACCAGCTTTTCCGCCTTGAACTGCTCGCGTGCCACTTGACGCACCGAAGATAGGCCGTCTATCAAACCCAGTGCCTGTCCTTGTGATCCGAGCCATACGCGGCCAGAGAATATTTCGCCGGATGCCTGTCGCAGCTGTTTGCTGCGTCCGTCACGTACCGCCTGTATGAATTGCTGGTGTACGGTGTCCAGTAGTTGCTGGCGAATGGCTTCCTGTTCGGGCTTGCGCGGGGAGAACGGGTCACCCATGCCCTTGTTGTCGCCGGACGTCATCAAGCGGCGTTCCACGCCGAGTTTTTCCATGGTGCCGGTAAAGCCGAAACCATCGGACAGGACGCCGATAGAACCGATAATGCTGGCCTTGTCGGCATAGATGCGGTCAGTGGCTGCCGCGATGTAGTAGCAACCGGAGGCGCAGACTTCCTCCACCACGGTCACGACCGGAATTGCCGGGTATTGCTTTTTAAGGCGGCGGATTTCGTCATAGGCCATGCCGGACAAAACCGGGCTGCCGCCCGGGCTGTTGGCGCGGATAATGATACCGCGTGTGCCGCTGTCCTTGTAGGCGGCTTCCAGTCCGCGGGTCAGTCGGTCGGCGGTATCGTTTTCACTGTTGATTACACCATCCAGACTGATCAGTGCCGTGTGCTTGCCATCGATCAGGCTGCCATCCTTGCCACTTTTATCACGGCTGATGAATATGCTGTATACGACGGCCAGCATGAGCAATAGCCACGCGAGACGGAAGAAAGTTTTCCACTGGCGTGCGCGACGTTGTTCTTGCAGGGCGCTACCCGCCAGTTTGGTCAGGAGTTCGCGTTCCCAGTCCGGCTTATCGTTCACTTTGGCTCCACGTGCATAGGGGTAAGTCGTAGATAATACACTTACGTCATTTTTATGTGCGAGTGTAACTTGGCGCCGGGTGCCTTACTTCAGCCCAAGCGTGGCATCAGCCAGTGTTGTAGTGAAGGGAAATCATGGAAGATGGCCGCAGGCCGGCAATCTTCCAGCACCTCCAGCGGGTGCGCGCCATAGCTGACACCGGCACCGTGGGCTTTGGCATTGACTGCCATCAGCAGGTCGTGGCTGGTATCGCCGACCATCAGGGTGCGCTGCATTTCAACGCCTAGCCTGTCGGTGATATCCAGCAACATCTGCGGGTCGGGTTTGGAGTTGCACTCGTCAACGGTGCGGGTCGCATCAAAAAATCCGGCCAGGCCGCTGACCTCCAGTGCCCGATCCAGCCCCTTGCGGCTCTTGCCGGTTGCTACCGCCAGTAATACGCCTGCTTCCTTTAGGGAGCTCAGGCCTTGATGGACGCCATCAAATAGCTCGACCGTCTCTTCCCCGCATAAATAGTGATGGCGATACGCGTCTTCAAGGTCGTGGTAACGCTCCGGGCTCAGTCCCGGGCAGGCGGTGCGCAATGCCTTGCCCAGCGACAGGCCGATGACGTGGCTGGCCGCTTCTCGAGTCGGCATCGGTAGCTTCAAGTCGGCGCTGGCGCGCTGGATAGAGCGCACGATATGGGCGGTCGAGTCCATGAGCGTGCCGTCCCAGTCGAATACGATCAGATCAAATTGCATTTTCTTTTCTCAATAGTTCCACAAAGGCCATCAGCTCGGGCGGTAAGGGCGCTTCCAGATCCAGAGGCTCACCGGTAAGCGGATGCGGCAACTTGAGATTGTGGGCATGCAGGAACATGCGTTTGAGGCCGTGGCGCATCAGGTCGCGATTGGCGGTAAAGTCACCGTAGCGCTCATCGCCGGCAATCGGGCAGTTCATGGCCTGCATGTGGACGCGAATCTGGTGGGTGCGGCCGGTCTTTATCCACGCTTCAACCAGAGTAAAGTCGGCAAAACATTCTTCGATGCTGAAAATGGTATGTGCGTATTGTCCGCCTTCCTGTACCCGTACCCGTTTTTCGCCATTGGGCGTGTCCCATTTGTGTAGCGGCAGTTTGACGTGGCGCTCTGCTTGCGGCCATTGACCCAGCCCCAGGGCAAAGTAGCGCTTTTGCGGTACGTCGGTGCGTATCATTTCATGCAGCTTGACCAGTGCCGAGCGCTTCTTGGCGATCATCAGCAAACCGGACGTGTCGCGATCCAGACGGTGCACCAGTTCGAGATAGCGCGCTTCGGGGCGCGCCTTGCGCAACTGCTCGATCACCCCGAACGAAACGCCGCTGCCGCCATGCACCGCCACGCCGGAAGGCTTGTCGATGACCAGTAGGGCATCGTCTTCGTAGATCACGGGAAAATGGCCGGCTGGTACGAACTTTTCTTCACGCACGGCAATGCGTACCGGCGGTAACCGGACTTCATCGCCATCGGCTAGCCGATAGCTGGCATCGATGCGCCCCTTGTTGACGCGTACTTCACCCGACCGCAGGATGCGGTAAACATGGCTCTTGGGTACGCCCTTGAGCTGGCGGGTGAGGTAGTTGTCTATGCGCTGGCCGGCTTCGGCTTCGCCTATCATGTGAAACGAAACGGAGTCTTTGCGTATATCTGTCATATTGCTTATACTTCGATGCGCTTTGCCGGTTGCCGGGTGCTTTGAAGTCAAGGCCCGGCAGGCAAGAGCAGTTCCGGTGAATATATAAAGGTCGAGCACCGCCGAAAGGTCAGGTTGCCGACGCTGCTGCGAATGATGATCGTGCCGGCAGGGTACATACCCTGGCCTGATGCCCGTTCTGCCGGACGCAGCCAAGGTTGTCTCGCTCACCGAAAAGAAGCGATGGTAATGCATTTGACCGTACAGCGCACTCACGAGCACTCCATTTCCGGGTGCCAAGCCAATCCGGGAGTCATGCAGTAAAGTTTGACCCGGCGTGTATGCCCACTGCTTTCTTGCTTCGTCGATAACTCGTTTGTCGGCAGGTTGTGTACCACTCGTTGCCCGTACCCGTGGCAACAAGGGCATTGCGCGAAATTAGTTCGAGAAGTCGGCTTAGCCTATCGTTTTTATTGCTCTTTAGTCAGACACTTCTTTCGGAAAGCGCCCATCACTAATCACTGGGCCGTCAAATACTTGCTGCGACCTTGCGTGAGTGCTGCGCAGGGAATTTATATGAAACGAATGTTATTCAATGCAACGCAGGCTGAAGAGCTGCGCGTAGCTATTGTTGACGGGCAAAAACTCGTTGACCTCGATATCGAGACCGTAGGCAAAGAGCAACGCAAAGGGAATATCTATAAAGGGATCATTACCCGTATCGAGCCTTCGCTGGAAGCCTGCTTTGTCGACTACGGCACCGAACGTCATGGTTTCTTGCCGTTCAAGGA
>NZ_JBOFOO010000361.1:0-3780 GCF_051659485.1 Craterilacuibacter sp.
CGGCTGGCACTGCGCAACCCGGCTGCCGCCCAAGTCGCAGCGGCCGAGGCGGTACGCTTGCTGCCTGACGATGCCATGCTCTATAGCTTGCAGCCCGAGATCGCGACGGCGGCGGGTCAGCCGCAGCAGGCTCTGGCGCTGACCCGCAAGGGCCTGGCGGCTTTCCCGGCCAGCCGGGCGCTGTTCCTGGGTGAAATCCAGGCCTTGATGGCCAGCGGCGAGCAAGGCGTGGCCCTGCGTCAGGTGCAGTCTTTGCTAGCACGTTATCCGGCCGATGCCGAGTTGCACCGGCTGGCAGCCAGGCTGTATGGCGAGCGCGATCCGCTGGCCTATCATGCTGCGCTCGGTAATGCGTTCTATTTCGAACAAATGTTTGAATCCGCGCTGGTGCAGTACCGGCTGGCCAGTGCGGCCAAAGGCGAGAATTTTTATCTGCGTTCTTCGGTAGAAGCACGCATGCGCGAGATAGAAAAGACGCTGAAAAACAGGCAGAACAAGTGATGGCTAGGGCTTTCTGGCTTTAAAACAACATATTGCGCCGCAGCATCAGCCTTTTTAATGTCATATACGAATCTTAGTCCGGTTTGCCTATTCCACATTCGGGCCTGTAGCCATTACACTCACGCCTATTGCGCAAAATTGTTCGAATACAAACAAATAATAATGCGGTTTCGTTCATTTTTTATTGGGTAGACGGATCACCCGGTCTGCCCCGCGTCTCGAATAACAGGATCTGCGCCACTCGCGCAGGCTGTGATCAAACGTAAGGAGATAAAATGGCTACACGTTTTCCGGACGATATCGATCCGCTGGAAACCCGCGAATGGACCGAGGCACTGGCTTCGGTACTTGAAAACGAAGGCGCGGAGCGCGCCCAGTTTCTGCTGGAAAATCTGGTCGAACAGACCCGCCGCAGCGGCGCGCACTTGCCGTTTGATGCCACCACGGCTTATCTGAATACCATCCCTGTCGGGCGCGAGAAAAAATCGGCCGGCAATCATGAGCTGGAACACCGCATCCGCTCCATCTGCCGCTGGAATGCGATGGCCATGGTGCTGCGTGCCGGCAAGAAAGATCTGGAACTGGGCGGCCATATCGCCAGCTACCAGTCGTCGGCCACCTTGTACGATGTCGGTTTCAACCATTTCTGGCGTGCGCCCAACGACGAGCAGGAAGGCGACCTGATCTATTTCCAGGGCCATATTGCGCCGGGCATTTACTCGCGTGCCTTCCTTGAAGGGCGTCTGTCCGAGGCCCAGCTCGATAATTTCCGTCAGGAAGTCGATGGCAACGGCCTGTCGTCCTACCCGCATCCTTGGTTGATGCCGGATTTCTGGCAGTTCCCTACCGTGTCCATGGGCCTGGGCCCGTTGATGGCCATTTATCAGGCACGCTTCCTCAAGTATCTGGAAAGCCGCGGCCTCGCCCGCACGCCTGGACGCAAGGTGTGGTGCTTCTGCGGCGACGGCGAGATGGACGAGCCGGAATCGCTGGGCGCAATTGCGCTGGCGGCGCGCGAGGGTCTGGACAATCTGGTGTTCGTGATCAACTGCAACCTGCAGCGTCTGGATGGCCCGGTGCGTGGCAACGGCAAGATTATCCAGGAACTGGAAGGCGACTTCCGCGGTGCCGGCTGGAACGTGATCAAGCTGATCTGGGGCAGCCGCTGGGATCCGTTGCTGGCGATGGACAGCAAGGGCCTGTTGAAGAAGCGCATGGAAGAATGCGTGGACGGCGACTACCAGACCTTCAAGTCCAAGGATGGCGCCTATGTGCGCGAGCATTTCTTCGGCAAGTACCCCGAGCTGCTGGAAATGGTCGCCAATATGTCGGACGACGAGATCTGGAACCTGAACCGTGGCGGTCATGATCCGCACAAGGTCTATGCCGCTTACCACGAGGCAACGGCCAATGCCCAGGGTCTGCCGACGGTGATCCTGGCCAAGACCATCAAGGGTTACGGCATGGGTGCATCCGGCGAAGGCCAGAACATCGCCCACGGCGCCAAGAAAATGGCACTGGACAGCCTGCGTAAATTCCGCGACCGCTTCGGTATTCCGGTGTCCGACGCTGATCTGGAAAGCGTGCCTTACTACAAGCCGGCTGAAGACAGCCCGGAAATGGTCTACATGCACGCACGCCGTGCGGCCTTTGGTGGCAGTCTGCCTGCACGTCGGCCGGTCAAGGCACCGATGGCGGTGCCGGGCCTGCATGTATTCGATGCCATGCTCAAGGATTCGGGCGAGCGCGAGTTCTCCACCACCATGGCCTTTGTGCGCATGCTGGGCAATCTGCTCAAGGATAAGGGCATCGGCAAGCAGATCGTTCCTATCGTACCGGACGAATCGCGTACTTTCGGCATGGAAGGCATGTTCCGCCAGTACGGCATCTGGTCGACCCAGGGGCAGAACTATGTGCCGCAGGACGCGGACCAGCTGATGTTCTACAAGGAATCCAAAGACGGCCAGATGCTGCAGGAAGGCATCAACGAGCCGGGCGCGATGTCGTCGTGGATCGCCGCAGCAACCAGCTATGCCAACCACGGCATTCCGATGATTCCGTTCTACATCTATTACTCGATGTTCGGCTTCCAGCGCATCGGCGATCTGGCGTGGGCGGCAGGCGATATGCGTGCCCGCGGCTTCATGCTGGGCGGTACTGCCGGGCGTACCACGCTGAACGGCGAAGGCCTGCAGCATGAAGACGGCCATAGCCATATCCAGGCCGGCCTGATTCCGAACTGCATCTCCTACGACCCGACCTTCGCCTACGAGCTGGCGGTGATCCTGCAGGATGGTCTGCAGCGCATGTACGCCGAGCAGCAGGACGTGTTCTATTACATCACCCTGATGAACGAGAACTACGCCCATCCCGCGATGCCGGCCGGTGTCGAAGAAGGCATCCTCAAGGGCATGTACTGCCTGAAAGATGGCGGCGACGCTAAGCTCAAGGTACAGCTTCTGGGTTCGGGCACCATCCTGCGTGAAGTGATGGCCGCCGCCGACCTGCTGCGCAATGATTTCGGCGTGGCCAGCGATATCTGGAGCGTGACCTCGTTCAACGAGCTCTCGCGTAACGGGCGTGATAGCAGCCGCTTCAACCTGTTGCATCCCGAAGCGCCGGCGCAGCTAAGCTATGTCGAGCAGCAACTGGCTGGCCGCCCGGGCCCGTTTATTGCCGCTACCGACTATATCCGCGCCTACGCCGAGCAGATCCGCGAGTTTGTACCGGGGCGTTACACCGTGCTCGGTACCGACGGCTTCGGCCGCTCCGACAGCCGCGCCCGTCTGCGTGATTTCTTCGAGGTCGACCGCTACCACGTGGTCGTGGCCGCACTGTCGGCACTGGCCCGCGAAGGCAAGATCGAAGCGGCCCGCGTCAGCGAGGCGATTGCACGCTACGGCATCAACGTCGACAAACTGCCAAGCTGGAAAGCTTGATCTGAAAAGGCGGGAATGGGGAATGGGGACCGGGGAGCGGGCTGTTGCAGCCATGTTTGCTTGTGTCGCCCTCCCTGTTTCGGGTTGCGAACTCCCAAGATAAGGATGTCGGGACGGGCAGGTCGGGTATGGCGGTTTGATTCCCCATTCCCGGCTTCCCGCTCCCGCAGTTGAAAAACATGAGCCAAATTATCGAACTGAAAGTCCCCGATATCGGCGGACACGCAGATGTGGATGTGATTGAAGTCTTCATCAAGGTCGGCGATACCGTCGCGGTGGATGACTCGCTGATCACGCTGGAAACCGACAAGGCCACCATGGAAGTGCCGGCCGACAAGGC
>NZ_JBOFOO010000362.1:0-19357 GCF_051659485.1 Craterilacuibacter sp.
GATACTTTCCGCTCCATCATCGCCTACCCCTTGATGAAACTGGTGCTGATCGGCTTTTTGTGGGCTTACCTGCACCACTTCTGTGCCGGTATCCGTTTTCTGTTTCTTGATGTGCACAAGGGCCTCGAGCTCGCAACTGCTCGCGCCACCGCCAAGCTGGTACTGGCTGTCAGCTTGGGCCTGACCGTGATTCTGGGAGCTCTGTTATGGTAAATCGCAATGTTGTCGGTGCGCACTACGGCCTGCGTGACTGGATCATGCAGCGCGTGACCGCCGTCGTCATGCTCGTTTACACCGTCGTTCTGGTCATGCTGCTGCTAGCCATGCCTTCCGACTACGAAGGCTGGAAAGTCCTGTTTCAGCAGACCTGGGTGCGCGTATTTACCCAAGTGACGCTGCTGGCGCTATTCCTGCACGTCTGGGTCGGGATCCGCGATGTGTGGATGGATTACATCAAGCCCACCGGCCTGCGCCTGAGCCTGCATGTGTTCACCATCGTGTGGCTCACATCCTGTTTTATCTATTCGGTTAAAGTTGTCTGGGGTCTGCAATGAACGTACCAGTTCGCCATTTCGATGCAGTAATTGTGGGCGCCGGCGGTGCCGGTATGCGTGCCGCGCTGCAACTGTCCGAAGCCGGTCTCAAGACCGCAGTCATTTCCAAGGTATTCCCGACCCGCTCGCACACGGTTGCGGCGCAGGGCGGGGTGTCCGCCAGCTTGGGTAACTCGGAAGAGGATCACTGGCACTGGCATATGTACGATACCGTCAAGGGTTCGGACTGGCTGGGCGACCAGGATGCCATCGAATATATGTGCCGCGAGGCGCCCAAAGTCGTGGTCGAGCTTGAACACTTCGGCATGCCGTTTGACCGTAACGACGACGGTACCATCTACCAGCGTCCGTTCGGCGGCCATATGTCGAACTTCGGCGAAAAGCCGGTGCGCCGCGCTTGCGCTGCCGCCGACCGTACCGGTCACGCCATGCTGCATGCGCTGTATCAGCGCAATGTGCGCGCCAATACCCAGTTCTTTGTCGAGTGGATGGCGCTGGATTTGATCCGCGATGCCGAAGGCAATGTGCAGGGCGTGGTCGCTATGGAAATGGAAACCTCGGAAATCGTCGTATTCCAGGCCAAGGCCACCTTGTTTGCCACCGGCGGTGCCGGCCGTATCTATGCCTCGTCCACCAACGCCTTCATTAATACCGGCGATGGCCTGGGTATGGCGGCGCGTGCCGGTATTCCGCTGGAAGACATGGAGTTCTGGCAGTTCCACCCGACCGGTGTGGCTGGCGCAGGCGTGCTGATTACCGAAGGCGTACGCGGTGAAGGCGGTATTTTGCGCAACTCCGACGGCGAGCGCTTTATGGAGCGTTACGCGCCGAACGCCAAGGACCTGGCTTCGCGTGACGTGGTGTCGCGTGCGATGGTGACCGAGATCAATGAAGGCCGCGGTTGTGGCCCTAACAAAGATCATGTGTTGCTGGATATTACCCATCTCGACCCCGAGATGATTATGTCCAAGCTGCCGGGCATCCGCGAGATCTCGATCAAGTTTGCCGGTGTCGATCCGATCAAGGCTCCGATTCCGGTGGTGCCGACCTGCCATTACCAGATGGGCGGTATTCCGACCAACTACAAGGGCGAGGTCGTGCTATCGACCACCAGCGACAATCACAGCGATATCGTCAAGGGCTTCTACGCCGCCGGCGAGTGCGCGTGTGCGTCGGTGCACGGTGCCAACCGTCTGGGTACCAACTCCTTGCTCGACTTGCTGGTGTTCGGCAAGAGTTCGGGCAACTCGATGATCGATTTCATCAAGACCCAGCCTGAAAACCTGCCGGCGCTCAATACCGCTGCCGTCGAGCGCTCGGTGGCGCGTGTTGCCCGTCTGGATGGCCAAACCAACGGCACCAATGTGCATGAGGCACGTAGCGCGATGCAGCGCATCATGCAGGCGCATTGCGGGGTGTTCCGCTTCAAGGACATGCTGGCCGAGGGCGTGGCCAAGATTCTCGAAGTCGAAGAGATGATCAAGACCCTTCAAATCGCCGACAAGTCCAAGGTGTTCAATACTGCCCGTCTGGAAGCACTGGAACTGGAAAACCTGATCGAAGTGGCCAAGGCCACCATGGTCTCGGCCAATGCCCGTACCGAAAGCCGCGGCGCACATGTGCGCGATGATGCCATCGACTGCGCCGAGACGCCGAATGGGCGCGACGACCAGAACTGGCTCAAGCACACCCTGTGGCACCGTGACGGCAATAAACTCGAGTATAAGCCGGTCAATATGAGCCCGGTGAGTGTCGAGCCAGTTGCCCTCAAGACCCGTTCCTATTAAGGCGCAACGTCCATGACTAACGAAACCATCAAGTTCCGCGTCTATCGCTACAACCCGGATCAGGACGCGAAGCCTTATATGCAGGATATTTCGGTCGAGATCGATTCGACCGACCGCAAGCTGCTGGATGCCTTGACCAAGCTCAAGGTGAAGGACGATACCGTGTCTTTCCGCCGCTCGTGCCGTGAAGGCGTGTGTGGTTCGGATGCGATGAATATCAACGGCAAGAACGGTCTGGCCTGTCTGACCGATGTGCGCGATCTCAAGCAGCCTATCGAGTTGCGCCCGATTCCCGGCCTGCCGGTGATTCGCGACCTGATCGTCGACATGACCCAGTTCTTTACCCAGTACCACTCGATCAAGCCGTATGTGGTCAATAACAGCCCGGCACCCGAGCGCGAGCGCTTGCAGTCGCCAGAAGACCGCAAGGAACTGGACGGCCTGTACGAGTGCATTCTGTGCGCCTGCTGCTCGACGTCCTGCCCTAGCTTCTGGTGGAACCCGGACAAGTTTGTCGGCCCGGCCGGCCTGCTGGCCGCTTACCGCTTTATCGCCGACACCCGCGACGAGGCCACCAGCGAGCGTCTGGACAATCTGGAAGACCCGTACCGCCTGTTCCGCTGCCACAGCATCATGAACTGCGTCGATGTCTGCCCTAAAGGCCTGAATCCGACCCGTGCCATCGGCAAGATCAAGGACCTGATGGTCAAGCGTGCGGTATGAGCGAGCTTATCGATCCGATCGAAAAGAAGCGGGTGCGCTGGCGCTCGCGCCGCGGTCTGCTGGAGCTGGATCTGGTGCTGACGCGATTTCTGGCCGAGCGCTATGACCAGTTGACGGCGGAAGAATTTGCCGCCTATGTGCGGATTCTGGAGTTGCCGGATACCGAGTTTCTCGAACTGGTGAACGGCAAGATAGAAACGGAAGATGCCGAGCTGGCCCCCATGGTTGCCATGCTGCGCAGTGTCTGAGTGGCAATAAAACAATACTTATATATCGGGAGTAAGTCTGTGGAAACGAACAAGAAAGTTACGCTGTCCTACAACGAAGGCCGCGATCAGCTGGAAATGCCGGTTCTGGCCGGTACGCTGGGCCCTGAAGTGGTCGATATCCGCTCTTTCAACAAGACCGGCATGTTTACCTTCGACCCGGGCTTTCTGGCGACCGCTTCGTGCGAATCCAAGATTACCTTTATTGATGGCGACTTGGGCATGCTGTACTACCGCGGCTACCCGATCGAGCAGCTGGCAGAACACTGCGACTATCTGGAAGTGTGCTATCTGCTGTTGAACGGTGAACTGCCTAACGCCGACCAGCGCAAGGAGTTCGAGCGCGGCATCATGCGTCACAATATGCTGCACGATCAGCTGTTCTCGCTGTTCAAGGGCTTCCGCCGCGACGCGCACCCGATGGCCGTGATGGTGGGTGTGGTCGGCGCGCTGTCCGCCTTCTACCATGACTCGCTGGACATCACCAACCCTGAGCATCGCCGCATCTCGGCACATCGCCTGGTGGCCAAGCTGCCGACGATTGCCGCCCAGGCTTATCGTTACAGCAAAGGCCTGCCATTCTCCTATCCGAAGAATGGCCTGACCTATGCCGAGAACTTCATGCACATGATGTTCTCGACCCCGTGCGAAGAGTACAAGGTCAATCCGGTACTGGCGCGTGCGCTGGATCGTATCTTCACCTTGCACGCCGACCACGAGCAGAATGCCTCGACCTCGACCGTGCGTCTGGCCGGCTCGTCCGGTGCCAACCCGTTTGCCTGTATCGCCGCCGGTATCGCCTGCCTGTGGGGCCCGTCGCATGGCGGTGCCAATGAAGCCGTACTGAAGATGCTGGACGAAATCGGCAGCGTCGACAATGTGGCCGAATTCATGCAGGGCGTGAAGGACAAGCGCTACAAGCTGATGGGCTTCGGCCACCGCGTGTACAAAAATATGGATCCGCGCGCGGCGATCATGAAGACCACTTGCGATGAAGTGCTGCTCGAACTGGGCCTGCAGGACGATCCTAAATTCAAGCTGGCGATGGCGTTGGAGAAGATTGCGCTGGAAGACCCGTACTTTGTCGAGCGCAAGCTGTATCCGAACGTCGATTTCTACTCCGGCATCGTGTTGTCTGCGATCGGCATCCCTGTTTCCATGTTTACCCCGGTGTTCGCACTGGCGCGTACCGTGGGCTGGATTGCACACTGGACCGAAATGATTGCCGATCCGCAACAGAAAATCGGTCGTCCGCGCCAGTTGTATACCGGCGCGCCGCGCCGCGATGTGGCACCGCTCAGCGACCGCTGATTGTTGTCGGCCGGCCACTTCGCGAAGTGGCCGGTTTTTCAGGGAGTGCTGCGGCAAGCGAGCGATGTTTGCCAGAGTGCTTCTGTAGGCTGTCTTAAACCGAATCAAAGGGTTAAACCCATGATGCAAGCCATGTTTGGCCACTCCTACCTGTTTGGCGGGAACGCACCCTTCATCGAAGAATTGTACGAACAGTACCTCGCCGATCCGAGCTCTACCCCCGAGCAATGGCGTGACTATTTCGACAAGCTCTCCCAGACGCCGGGTGCGGCCGAGCGCGATGTTCCCCATCTGCCTATCCAGCAGTCGTTCATCCAGCTGGCCAAAAAGCCCTGTGCCGGCCAGCGCGTCAGCGCGGTAGGCGACTGGGAGTCGATGCAAAAGCAGGTGGCGGTACTGAAGCTGATTTCGGCCTATCGCGTACTGGGCTCGCGTCATGCCAATCTTGACCCGCTCAAGCGCATGGATCAGGTTCTGCTGCGCGAACTCGATCCGGCCACCCATGGCCTGACCGATGCCGACATGGCGCTGCAGTTCAATATCGGCTCCATGGTCGGGCCGCAGCAACTGCCGCTGTCCGAGATTATGGCGCGCCTGAAGCAGACCTACTGCGGCAATATCGGCGTCGAATATATGCACGTCACCCATACCGACGAAAAGCGCTGGGTGCAGCGCCGTTTCGAGGGTGATCTGTCCACGCCGCATTACGATGCCGAGCGCAAGCGCCGCATTCTCAAGCAGATTACTGCCGCCGAAACACTGGAGCGCTATCTGCATACCCGCTATGTCGGCCAGAAGCGTTTCTCGCTGGAGGGTGGCGAAAGCATGATCGCCGCGCTGGATCATCTGATCCAGAATGCGACCATTCAGGGCGTGCAGGAACTGATTATCGGCATGGCGCACCGTGGCCGTCTGAACGTACTGGTCAATACCCTGGGTAAATTGCCGCGCGACCTGTTTGCCGAGTTTGAAGGCAAGCACTCGGTGGAACTGGCCTCCGGCGACGTCAAGTATCACATGGGCTTCTCCAGCGATATTCCGACGCCGCATGGCCCGATGCATGTGTCGCTGGCGTTCAACCCGTCCCATCTCGAGATCGTCAACCCGGTGGTGGAAGGCTCGGTGCGTGCGCGCCAGCAGCGGCGCAAGGATGTAGAGCGCAAGACCGTGGTGCCGGTGCTCTTGCATGGCGATTCGGCCTTTGGCGGTCTTGGTGTTAACCAGGGTACTTTCAACCTGTCGCAGACCCGTGGTTACTGCACCGGCGGCACCATCCATATCGTGATCAACAACCAGGTGGGCTTTACCACCTCGGATACGCGCGATATCCGCTCCACCAGTTATTGTACCGACGTGGCCAAGATGATCGAGGCGCCGATTTTCCACGTCAACGGCGACGATCCGGAAGCCGTGTGTTATGTGATGCAGGCCGCGCTCGACTACCGCATGACCTTCAACAAGGATGTGGTGATCGATCTGGTGTGCTTCCGCAAGCTCGGTCACAACGAGGGGGATGATCCGTATCTGACCCAGCCGATGATGTACAAGAAGATCGCCAAGCATCCGGGTTCGCGCGCCCTGTACGCCGAGCGTCTGGTGGCCGAAGGTGTGCTGGCTGCCGATGAAGGCCAGGCACTGATTCAGGCTTACCGCGATGCGCTGGACAAGGGCGAGCATGTCGAACAGACCGTACTGACCAACTATCGCCGCGAGTTTGCCGTCGACTGGACGCCGTTCATGGGCACGCACTGGGCGCATCCGACCGATACCTCCTTGCCGCAAGCTGATATCCAGCGCCTGACCGACAAGTTCACCAGCGTGCCGGAAGGCTTCAAGGTGCACAACACGGTGGACCGCGTGATCAAGGGTCGTCGGGCCATGGCGGCAGGCGAGCAGCCGGTAGACTGGGGCATGGCCGAAACGCTGGCTTACGCAAGCTTGGTCGAGTCCGGCTACGGCGTGCGCATCTCGGGTGAAGACTCCGGGCGCGGTACTTTCAGCCATCGCCATGCCGTATTCCACGACCAGAACCGCGAGAAGTGGGACGACGGCGCTTATGTGCCGCTGCGCCATCTGTCGGAAAACCAGGGCGATTTCCTGGTGATCGACTCCATCCTCAACGAGGAAGCGGTGCTGGCCTATGAGTACGGCTACGCCTGCAATAGTCCCGACCAGCTGGTGATCTGGGAAGCCCAGTTCGGCGACTTCGCCAACGGTGCTCAGGTTGCCATCGACCAGTTTATTGCCTCGGGCGAGACCAAGTGGGGCCGTTTGTGCGGGCTGACCACCATCTTGCCGCACGGCTACGACGGTCAGGGGCCGGAGCACTCGTCGGCGCGCCTGGAGCGCTGGCTGCAGCTGTGTGCCGAACACAATATGCAGGTGGTGATGCCGTCCGAAGCCAGTCAGATGTTCCATGTGCTGCGTCGCCAGATGATGCGTCCGTTCCGCAAGCCGCTGGTCATCTTCCTGTCCAAGCGCCTGTTGCGCTTCAAGGACTCGATGAGCCCGATCAGCGATTGCAGCAATGGCGCGTTCCGTGCCGTGATCGGCGATCATGCCATGGCGGACAGCAAGAAGGTCAAGCGCGTGCTGTTGTGTGCCGGTCAGGTTTATTACGATCTGCTTGCCGGACGCAAGGAGCGCGAACTGGATCAGGACGTGGCCATTGTCCGTATCGAACAGCTGTATCCGTTCCCGACCGAGCAGGTCGCTGCCGAACTGGCACGCTTCCCGCAAGCGCGTGAAGTGGTCTGGGTGCAGGAAGAACCGAAGAATCAGGGCGCGTGGTATCAGTTACGCCATCGCCTTGAGGACCTGATGGGTGCCAAGCAGAAGCTGTCGTACGCCGCACGTCCGTCATCGGCTTCACCGGCAGTCGGCTATATGAGCAAGCACGTTGCACAACTGAAGGCTTTCCTCGACGAAGCCCTGTCGTTCAGCAAATAAGACAACACCTGAAGTGAGCGCCGGGGCCGCTTAGCCGGCCCCCAACGGAGAAAAATATGATTATCGAAGTCAAGGTTCCACAACTGCCCGAGTCCGTTTCCGAAGCCACGCTGATGAGCTGGCACAAAAAGGTGGGTGAGGCTGTCGCCCGCGACGAAAACCTGATCGATCTGGAAACCGACAAGGTCGTACTCGAACTGCCCGCACCGCTGGCCGGCGTGATCGTTGAAATCATCGAAGCCGATGGTGCGACAGTTGTTTCCGGGCAGCTGATTGCCCGCATCGATACCGCCGCCAAGGCTGGTGAAGTGGCGGCTCCCGAGGTAGTGGCTGCGGTTGCGCCGGTGGCAAGTGCTGCTGCCGCGGCCATGCCGTCGGCTGCCAAGCTGGCTGCCGAATCCGGCGTGAACTTGTCGGCTGTTGCCGGCTCCGGCCGTGATGGCCGCATCCTGAAAGAAGACGTGCAGGCTGCCGCGGCCAAGCCGTTGGCGCCAGTTCAGGCAGGCCCGGTGCTGTCGGCACCGTCCAGCGTTAGCGGTGCGGCGCTGGCCAGTACCCCGGCTGCGGTCAATACCGCCGCCATCCTGTCCGACCGCCCCGAGCAGCGCGTGCCTATGAGCCGCCTGCGTCAGCGCGTGGCCGAGCGTCTGCTGCAAAGTCAGGCCCAGAACGCCATCCTCACCACCTTCAACGAAGTGAATATGAAGCCGGTGATGGATCTGCGTGCCAAGTACAAGGACAAGTTCGAGAAGGAACACGGCGTCAAGCTGGGTTTCATGTCCTTCTTCGTCAAGGCTGCCGTCGCTGCACTGAAGAAATTCCCGGTGGTGAATGCCTCGGTAGACGGTAACGACATCCTCTATCACGGCTACTTCGATATCGGTATTGCCGTCGGTAGCCCGCGCGGTCTGGTGGTGCCTATCCTGCGCAATGCCGACCAGATGTCGATCGCCGAAATCGAGAAGCAGATCGCCGAATTCGCCGTCAAGGCACGCGATGGCAAGCTGACTATGGAAGACCTGACCGGCGGCACGTTCTCGGTGACCAATGGCGGCACTTTCGGCTCGATGATGTCGACGCCTATCATCAATCCGCCACAATCGGCGATTCTGGGCATGCATGCGACCAAAGATCGCGCAGTTGTTGAGAATGGTCAGATCGTCGCGCGCCCAATGATGTATCTTGCGCTCTCTTACGACCACCGTATCATCGATGGCCGCGAGGCGGTGCTGACGCTGGTAACGATCAAGGATCTTCTGGAAGATCCGGCCCGCCTCATTCTTGACTTGGAACAACGGTGCGGGGCTTTGCCCCGACACCGAAAAATAGAATGGAGTTTTGATGAATATCCCCGACTGGTTTTATGGCGTGGCCTCGATTGCGGCTGCGGTGGCGATGGGTTTTTTGATGGTCAAAAAGCGCCAGCAAGGCGTGAAGGACGATCTCTATTCCACGGTTGGCAAGATCATCATTATTCTGTTTATGGCTGCATTCGGCGTTTTGCTGCTCAAGGTCGGCAAGGCTTGACCCCTGCAGGTGCAGGGACGCAATAAGGATAACTACATGAGTCAACAGTTCGATGTCGTCGTGATCGGAGCCGGCCCCGGCGGTTATGTGGCGGCTATTCGTGCCGCCCAGCTGGGTTTCTCCACTGCCTGTATCGACAGCTTTGTCGGCAAGAACGGCAAGCCGTCCCTGGGCGGCACCTGCCTGAACGTGGGCTGTATTCCGTCCAAGGCGCTGCTGCAGTCCAGCGAAAACTTTCATGCGCTGGCGCACGACTTTGCCGAGCACGGCATCAGCGTGGAGGGGGCCAAGTTTGACGCCGCCAAGATGATTGCGCGCAAGGACGGCATTGTTGACAAGCTCACTGGCGGCATCGGCTTTTTGTTCAAAAAGAACAAGGTTGCCAGCCTGCACGGCCTGGGTTCGCTCAAGGGGCGCGTGGACGAGCAGTGGCAGATTGAAGTGAAAAACGGCGATACGGTAGAAACCGTCAGCGCCAAGCATGTGATTGTGGCGACCGGCTCCAGCGTTCGCCAGTTGCCGGGTGTCGCTATCGACAACGTCAAGGTGCTGGATAACGAGGGCGCACTCAATCTGAGCGAGACCCCGGCGCGTCTGGGTGTGATTGGTGCCGGCGTGATCGGTCTGGAAATGGGTTCGGTGTGGAAACGCGTCGGTGCCGACGTGACCATTCTGGAAGCGATGCCGACCTTCCTCGCCGCCGCCGACCAGCAGATTGCCAAGGAAGCGTTCAAGACGCTGACCAAGGACACCGGTCTCAAGATCAATCTGGGCGTGAAAATCGGCGCGATCAGCGTCGCTGACGAGATCTCGATCGCGTATGAAAAAGACGGCAAGGCCGAGACGCTGGTGGTCGACAAGCTGATCGTCTCCATCGGTCGCGTGCCCAATACCGCCGGCCTCGGTGCCGACGCTGTCGGCCTGCAGCTGGATGCGCGCGGTTTCGTGGTGGTGGATGACCACTGCCACACCAACCTGCCGAATGTGTGGGCGATTGGCGATGTGGTACGCGGGCCGATGCTGGCGCACAAGGCCTCGGAAGAGGGCGTGGCGGTGGCCGAGCGTATCGCCGGCCAGAAGCCGCATGTCGACTTCGGCGTGATTCCATGGGTGATCTATACCAGTCCGGAAATCGCCTGGGTCGGCAAGACCGAAGAACAGCTCAAGGCTGAAGGCATCGAGTACAAGAAGGGCAGTTCCGGCTTTGCCGCCAACGGCCGCGCGCTGGGCTTGGGTCATGCGCAAGGCACGGTCAAGATTCTGTCCTGTGCCAAGACCGACCGCATTCTCGGCCTGCACATGATAGGGCCTATGGTGTCGGAGCTGGTGACCGAAGGCGTGGTAGCGATGGAATTCAAGGCAGCCAGCGAAGATCTGGCGCGCATTGTCCACGCTCACCCATCGCTGTCCGAAGTGATCCATGAAGCTGCGCTGGCCGCCGACAAGCGCGCCTTGCACGGCTGATTTAATCCGGCCGGCGCTCTTATGGGCCCGGCCTATCTGAAAGTGCCTGATGGAGTTGATAGCCAACGCGGTCATGCTGGGCGTGCTGATGCTGGTCGCTGCGCTGATGTGGCTGGTGAAGATCGGCTTTGATGAGGCGAGTGTATTTGACCGCATGCGGGGGGTACGGCTGTTTCTGGCGGGTGCCACCTTTCCCGTATCGGTCTATGTCATGTCGGCTGCCGCCAGACGGCGCCTGAAATGGCCGCTGTTGTTGGCGTGCGTGGGGGGCATGCTGTTGATTGCCATCCGCATGCGTTACGCAGCACCCTGATTTCCCGTAGCGAAGCCCGGCCTGAAGGTGCAAGCCCCAAGGCAAAAGATCAGGATGGCCCATGAAGGCCATCCGATTTCCAATAAAAGGAAACCATAAATGAACCTGCACGAATACCAAGCGAAAGCGCTGTTGGCCAAATTTGGCCTGCCGGTACAAAAAGGCATTCTGGCCGCTACGGCCGAAGAAGCCGCTGCTGCCTACGATGCCCTGGGCGGCAAGTTTGCCGTGGTCAAGGCACAGGTCCATGCCGGTGGTCGCGGCAAGGCCGGTGGTGTGAAAGTGGTGAAAAGCCGCGAAGAAGCCGCTGCCGAAGCAGCCCGCCTGATCGGTACCAATCTGGTGACCTACCAGACCGATGCCGCCGGCCAGCCGGTGCATAGCGTTCTGGTATGCGAAGACATGTATCCGGTACAGCGCGAGCTGTATCTGGGCGCCGTAGTCGATCGTGGCAGCCAGCGCGTGGTGTTTATGGCTTCGACCGAAGGCGGTGTCGAAATTGAAAAAGTAGCCGAAGAGACACCGGAAAAAATCATCAAGGTTGAAGTCGATCCGCTGGTCGGCATGCAAGCTTATCAGGCGCGTGATGTCGCCTTTGCGCTGGACCTGAAAGGCCCGCAGATTGCGGCCTTCACCAAGCTGATGCTGGGTGCCTACGACGCATTTATGGCCAATGACTTCGCGCTGTTCGAAGTGAACCCGCTGGCACTGCGTGAAAACGGCGAGCTGACCTGCGTGGATGGCAAGATAAATCTCGACTCCAACGCCTTGTACCGTCATCCGGAACTGCTGGCGATGCGCGACAAGAGCCAGGAGAACGAGCGTGAAGTGAAGGCCTCCGAGTTCGATCTCAACTATGTGGCGCTGGAAGGCAATATTGGTTGCATGGTGAACGGTGCGGGTCTGGCGATGGCCACCATGGACATCATCAAGCTCAAGGGTGGCCAGCCGGCCAACTTCCTCGATGTGGGCGGTGGTGCGACCAAGGAGCGCGTGGTTGAAGCGTTCAAACTGATTCTGGCCGACAGTTCGGTCAAGGGTGTGCTGATCAATATCTTCGGCGGCATCGTGCGTTGCGACATGATTGCCGAAGCGATTATCGCGGCGGTGAAGGAAGTGAATGTGACGGTACCGGTCGTCGTGCGTCTGGAAGGCAATAACGCCGAACTGGGCGCCAAACTGCTGCAAGAGTCCGGCCTCAAGCTGACTTCGGCCCAAGGCCTGAACGATGCGGCCGAGAAAATTGTCGCCGCTGTTGCCGCGCTGTAAGCACCCGAACCGAACAAGGATATCAAGATGAGCGTTCTCGTAAATAAAGACACGAAGGTGCTGGTGCAGGGCTTTACCGGCAAAAATGGCACGTTCCACGCCGAGCAGGCACTGAAAGTCGGCACCAAAGTCGTGGGTGGCGTGACGCCGGGTAAGGGCGGTTCCGAGCATCTGGGCCTGCCGGTGTTCAATACCATGAAAGATGCAGTACGTGAAACCCAGGCTGATGCTTCGGTTATCTATGTACCTGCAGCTTTTGCCAAGGACTCCATCCTCGAAGCCATCGCCTCCGGCGTGAAGCTGATCGTGTGCATCACCGAAGGCGTACCTACGCTGGACATGCTGTACGTGAAAAAAGCCGTCGATGAAGCGGGTATCCGCCTGATCGGCCCGAACTGCCCGGGTATCATCACCCCGGGCGAGTGCAAAATCGGCATCATGCCGTGGCACATCCACAATCCGGGCCGTATCGGTATCGTGTCCCGCTCCGGTACGCTGACTTACGAAGCCGTGGCGCAAACCACTGCTCTGGGTCTGGGCCAGTCGACCTGTATCGGTATCGGTGGCGATCCGATTCCGGGCCTGTCGCATATCGATGCGCTGCAATTGTTCCAGGATGATCCGGATACCGATGCCATCGTGATGATTGGCGAAATCGGCGGTTCGGCCGAAGAAGAAGCGGCCGAATTTGCCAAGGCCTATGTGACCAAGCCGGTTGTCGGCTACATCGCCGGTGTGACTGCCCCCAAGGGCAAGCGCATGGGCCATGCCGGCGCCATCATCTCCGGCGGCAAGGGTACTGCCGAAGAAAAATTCAAGGCCTTCGAGCGTGCAGGCATCGCCTACACCCGTAGCCCGGCCGAAATCGGCAAGACCATGTACGAGCTGCTCAAAAGCAAAAACATGATCTGATTGCCGTGATGGCAAACCTTCAGGCCGCCCGGGCAACCGTGGCGGCTTTTTTCATTCATGGTGCGAGCATGGCTTGCACCTGTACCGCCACTTCGCGCGCAAGCGAGGGCGAGGTGGTCCACTTGCCGCCAAACACCGTGAGCAGGCAGCCGTGGCGGATGAGCGCGTGCTCGCGCTGGGCGCGGTTGGGGTCACGGTGGCTTTTGAGTAAGGGGCGCAGGCCGGCGTAGCTGCCGCTGATTTCATTTTCAGACGCTGCCGGGAAGTAGTGGTTATACAGCGCGAGCAGGTATCGGGTCTCGGCATCCGAGCATTGAACGGGCGTGTCGGGTGTCTGCCGGATTTCGGTGGTGCCGACCAGTGTTTGTCCTTGCCAAGGTAGTACGAAGACTACGCGCCGTTCTCCTGCTACTTCCAGAAGATAGCCTTGCGAGAGGGGACGCGCGAGCAACAGATGACTACCGCGTACGGTGTCAAGCGCGAACGCACAGGGAATGGTGCTGTCTGTCAGTAGCCGCGCAGCCCATGGGCCGGTGGCATTCACGACAGCATCAAACTTGAGTATCTGGCCTGAGCAGTACACCGAACCATCGCAAGCGATGCGGCTTATCGGTGCATGCTCGCGGATCACAACACCGGCCAGACGTGCTTGTCCGGCGGCCCAGTTCCCCAGCTTTTCGTCATCCATTTGTGCGTCGAAATAGCGGTAGCCACCTTGCAGGCCCTGTGCATGCAAGTGGTCCTTGCTAGAGAGCAGGCTCTGGCGCGTTAACCACTGGTGCGGGGGCAGGGCGCTAGTGCCGGCCAGTCTGTCGTACAGCCATAGTCCCGCTTTTAATTGCCAGCGTTTGCGTCTTGCCTGCCGATAGACGGGTAGGGTAATGGCCAGTGGATGCACCAGCTTGCTGTTTTGGGTCAGCCACCAGTCGCGGTCGGCCAGTGCGCGGCGTACCAGCGGGATTTCGCCGTTTTCCAGATAACGCAGTCCGCCATGCAATAGCTTGGATGAAGTACGGCTGGTGTGTGAAATCAGCGTATCGCGTTCGAATAGGGTGACGCAATGTCCTGCGCGTGCCAGTTCCCATGCGCTCATGACGCCATTTATCCCGCCACCGATGACGGCAATACCGGCCATGATGTCCCCCAGATTTTTTGCGTGTAGAAATGATGCATTTGGCGAATCAGGGATAAGCCGAGTGTTGATCTTCGTCAAACTCATCTGGAAACGCCTGCTTTAATCTTAATGCATATTTGCTGAGCGTGAACCGAGAGGGGAAGAAAATGGAACTGTGGACACAATTGTTATCGGATGATGTGGGTTTGGCAAGTCTGGCTGTTATCGGTGCCACTGCACTGATTGTCTGCGTGATTATCGGCATCATGATAAAACGTACACATAATGCCAAAGGCTAGTCATGCCTAGGCGGTAGCACCAGTATATGGACGCTGCGGCGTCCATTTTTGTCCTTGCCTGTCAGGACTGACGGTGAGATTTTTCGCCAAGGAAGGCGAAAAGATAGATGGCGGCAGGCACTGCCGAAAACAAAAGCATGGCCCGGCCCGACTCGCCATCTAGTTGGCTTGCCATAAAACCAAGGTCAAGTGCTGCAAACAGGAAGGCGAGCAGCCAATTGGCCCGTTGCAGGGGTTTGCCGTGTAGTTGCCAGTACCAGATAGGCCAGCAGATATGGATGGCAACCAGGATGCCCAATAATGCAGCCATGCGGGCGACTCCATGCATAAGAATTATTTAATAACTTTATATCAAATAAACAACATATCTGCAATTAAATTATTGATCAACTGCATTTGGGTTTGGACGCCTATTCACGGTTTTCTGCTGCGACATCCATAGAAACGGCAAGCAGATAAACGAGCGCCGGTACAGCAGCAAACAGATAGACCGCATCTGCTGAATAATCGTTATGTTTGAAAAACATAAATCCGAGTTCGACGGCAGCGGCAGTCAGTGCCAAATTGCAATTTTGGCGTGTGCAGGCCTGCCCGCGCAGTTGCTGGCCCAGCACCGGCCAACTGATGTGTAGGAAAATGAGTAAACCAAGCAGTATCGACATGATGGCTTCTTTATTTTTCAGGGCGCGGCATGGCTGGCATGGGCATGCGGTGGCCCGATGCGTCAGCATGTTATTTGAATAATACAGCTATTTAATGTGCACTTCTATCATTATCTGGGCGTGTATACGGGGGGAGGCCACCCCACCGCCGGTTAAGCCGGGCGATGGGGCGCGCGAGGTGACTACATTTTTTTCTTCACATCGTCAGCCGCATTGCTGACGCCTTTTCCTGCTGCCGAGACGTCCTCTCCCATGCCTGCCATGGTGTTGCAGGCCGACAGCAGGACTGTCGTTATCAGCATCATTAGTACCGTTTTCATTCTTGCTCCCGGATCGAAGGGCACCCCCATGGGTGGCCTCATCAACATAGCTGCTGGCTAGCTTGAAAAGCAATGCCATGCTGTTTATTGGTAGCAAATGCCTTTGATATTACACAGGTAACGTGATAAGTTATTTTGGATATTTTATCCAGATACGCGGTTGTCTATCTGTGTCGCGAGGCATATGGCATATGCGTGCCACGAAAAGGAAGCAAGTCATGAAGCATTGGGTCAAGGGGATGGCATTGGTGATGACGCTCGTACTGGCGGCTTGTGGTGGCAAGCCTGAAGAGGCCGCGACGGGAGAGAAAATTTACAGCATGGGGGTGAATGCGGCTTTTGCCCCGTTTGAGTCTGTGGGCAGCGATGGCAAATTGCAGGGCTTTGAAATTGAGCTGGCACAGGCCGTTTCCGATGCTGCCGGAATCAAGATAAAAATGACGAATACGCCGTGGGAAGGCATTTTCAATGGCCTGGCCAATGGAGATTCGGATTTTTTAATGTCGGCGATTACCATTACCGAGCAGCGCAAGCAGAGCATGGATTTCAGCGAGCCTTATTTCGATGCAACCCAATTGGTGGTGCTGGGCAAGGGGCAAAGTATCAGTCGGGCTGAACAGATCAAGGGTATGAAGGTCTCGGTGCTGACCGGTTCGACCGGAGACACCATTGCTCAAAAAATTCAGGGTGCGACCAGTACTGATATTAGGCGTTTCGAGTCGCTGGAGCTGGCGCTGAAGGAGCTGGAAAATGGTGGCGTACAGGCAACCATAGGCGATAACGGTGTAGTTGCCAACTATCTCACGAACAATGGGCGTGCGGATCTAGATATTGTCGAGGGCATCAACTTCGATAAGGAGTACTACGGTATGGCGGTGAGAAAGGGGGATTCAGCTTTGCTGGAGAAACTCAATGCCGGTATCAAGCAGGTGCGCGCCGATGGTACTTATGTGCGCATACACGAGAAATACTTCGGCAAGCTTTGAGCCGCGATGGCTTAAGCGATAAAACGGCGGCAAGCAATAGGCTTGCCGCCGTTTTTTATCACCTCAGGGTTTGAGGCCTATCTTTTCTGCCAGTGACCAACTGCCTTTGCTGCTAAAGGGAAGGCTGGCAATGCCGTTGACGTCGGCAATGCTACCAATGAGCTGGTATTCCAGTGCCGTGCCTGGGCGTGATAGGACGCCTCCCAGTTGCCTTAACCAGTCGGCAAGCGAGGTGTACATACGCACGGTCACAATGCCGCTTGAGCGTGCCGGAATTTCAAAGTGCTGGTTGCTCAAGCCATTCGCAAGCTTTTTACCATCGATTTGCAGTTCGAATTTGACGCCCTTGCCCGACAAGGCAAAGCTGTTCGGATTGCTGATGCGCAGGCTGACATCAAATGCCTGCTCAATGAGTGTGCTTTTGCTGCTGGTCTTGATGTCGGCAAGACTGACCTTGGGTTTTTCCAGCCCTATGGTCGAGCAGGCGCTGAGCAGAGTGACGGCCAATAGCAGTATCCAGCGTTTCATGGTGTGTCCTTATTGCAGTACCAGTACGGTACGGGTGGTGTCTATCCAGGCGCGAGCCGCATGTGACAGATAGCTGCCCTTGCGCCAGATCAGCGCAAGATGCCAGCGCAGGTCATGATCGGCAAGGGTGACAATATCGAATTTTTCCGGATTCAAACGTTGTGCCACCCGCTGCGGCAAGAGGGCGATCCCCAGCCTGGCGGCAACCAGTTCGGCGATAAAGTCCCACTGCGCACTGCGGCCGACAACATGCAGCGGTTTTTCCATCAGCCGGAAGGCATCGCTGATATGCGCTGTCAGCGTGAAATCGGGTGGATAGAGGATAAAAGGCTGTTCGGTCAGCTCGGCCAGTAAAACCGTTTCGCGCCCATGCCAGATCGAGCCTGCGGGGGCTATCAGGCATAGCGGGTCATTGACGACGACAAAGGTCTCGAAGTCATCGGGATTGACCGGCAGTACGGCGATACCGATTTCAATTTCACCGGCGCGAACCTGGTTTTCTACCGTCAGTGATCCGGCTTCGACCAGCTTGAGCTTGATATTCGGGTAGTGTTCGCAAAAGTGGCTGACGACGGGGGCAAAATAAGTGGCGCCCACCATGGGGGGCAGGCCGAAGGCCAGTTCCCCGCGCTTAAGCTCGGACAGGTCGGCCAGTTCGCGTTTCAGATGCAGCATGCCCTGCAATATTTCTTCGGCACGAGCCAGTGTCACCTTGCCGGCATCGGTAAGCGAAATGCTTTTTCCCTGACGGATCAGCAGAGGCATGCCTAGCTCATCCTCCAGCTGACGCACCATCTTGCTGATGGTGGGCTGCGTGACAAAGAGTACATCTGCCGCGCGGGTAAAACTCTGTTCGCGTACTACGGCGGCGAAATAGCGCAGGGAACGGATATCCATGAATTCCTTTTTAGAATGATTGTTATTTGTTTAATTCATTTTGTGCATAATGCAGTGCGGCTTACAATTTCTCTATCTAGTTGCGTCGATAGTATATAGCTCATGCCTACAGCACTAAAAAAATCATGGCCTATTTTATGGCAAGTTTTGCTGCTTTCATTGTGGTGGTGGTGTGCAGAGGGGCTATGCAGGCGCTGGCTGCCTGCCATTCCCGGTGGTGTACTGGGCATGGTTTTGTTATTACTGGCTTTGCAGTATCGGCTGTTACCGATAGCCTGGGTCGAACATGGCGCCAACTACCTGCTGGCCGAAATGCTGCTGTTTTTCATTCCGGCTGTCGTTGCCGTCGTGAAATTTTCCGCTTTATTCGAACAGGCAGGCCTGCGCATTGCGGCCGTAATCGTATTGTCGACCGCCTGTGTGATGCTGGTGACGGCTTTTGCCGTCGACCGGTGTGACCGCTTTTTGCGCTTCAGGCGTATCCGCATGCATAGGCATGGGGAGGCATTATGTTCGCGCTGAGCTCCATATTTTGTCTGGTGCTGACGCTGGCTTTGTACTGGTTGGTCAAGCGCGTGCACCAAAAGCTGAATTACGGGTGGTCGGCCCCCATTTTTCTGGTGCCAGTGCTGCTGGTGTCTTTTCTGTTGGTTAGCGGCATCCCGTTCGAGCATTACTGGCAAGATACACATTATCTCACCTGGCTATTGGGGCCTGCGACGATAGCTTTTGCCATCCCGATCTACCGGCAGCGTGAGCTGATTAAAGCCAATTGGGTGACCTTGCTGGTCGGGGTGGTCACCGGTATCGTCGCAGGGGTCGGCAGTTCGGTTCTGTTGGCACATGCTTTTGCTTTGCCTGATACCGTCGTGCGTAGTCTGGCACCGCGCTCGGTTAGTACACCGTTTGCGCTGGCCAGTGCGGCTGCAATGGGGGCTGATCCGCAGCTGGTGGCGATATTTGTGGTGATTACCGGTGTGGTCGGCATGTCGCTGGGCGAGTTTCTTTTATTGCTAGTGAGGGTTAGAAGCCCGCTGGCACGTGGTGCCTTGTTTGGGGCGTCGGCACATGGTGCCGGTACGGCCAAGGCGAGCGAAATCGGTAAAGAAGAAGGGGCAGTGGCCAGCCTGACGATGATGCTGTGCGGTGTAGTGATGGTATTGCTGGCTCCGCTGATCGGCGCCATGCTGTGATTCCTGGCGATAAACAACCGCTGTGCTCCATCAGGAGTACAGCGGTTGTTCGTGTTTGATGCCGGTATTTATTGCGGCTTCGGATTGATCAGGATTTCCACGCGGCGGTTCTGGGCACGTCCGGCCGCTGTGGCATTGCTGGCAACCGGGCTTTGCGGGCCGTAACCCTGTGTCGCGATACGGTTGCCGGCAACGCCGCTGTTGCGCAGGATATTGGCAACAGACTGGGCACGTTCGCGCGACAGCTTCATATTGTAAGCTTGGGTGCCGGAACTGTCGGTGT
>NZ_JBOFOO010000363.1:0-3462 GCF_051659485.1 Craterilacuibacter sp.
CCACCACAGGTAGCCACCTTCCAGCAGCAGCACCACGGCGAGGAAAGCCAGCAGGCTGAAGGCAATGAATAAGGTATCCATAACGCTTCTCCTATTCGAAACGGCGCGTCGGGTCGAGCAGCGCCTCGCTGATTACGACGCCATGGGTGCGCAGGCGTTCAAGGAACAGCGGCCGGATGCCGGTCGCCTGGAAATAGCCGGTCACGGTAGCATCGCTCGCCACCCCGGTCTGCACATAGCGGAACACCTCCTGCATGGTGATGACGTCGCCTTCCATTCCGGTGATTTCCTGCAGGCTGACCAGTTTGCGTTTGCCGTCGCTGAGGCGGGCGACCTGCACGACGACGGTGATGGCCGAACTGACCTGCTGGCGGGCGACCTTGGGCGTCAGGTTGAGGCCGGCCATACCGACCATGTTCTCCAGTCGGGTCAGCGCATCGCGCGGCGTATTGGCGTGGATGGTCGCCATCGAGCCTTCGTGGCCGGTGTTCATCGCCTGCAGCATGTCCACCGCCTCGGCGCCGCGCACCTCGCCCAGAATGATGCGGTCCGGCCGCATCCGCAGGCTGTTGCGGACTAGCGCGCGCTGGTTGACTTCGCCGCGTCCTTCGATATTGGGCGGCCGCGTTTCCAGCCGGATTACGTGCAGTTGCTGCAGTTGCAGTTCGGCCGCGTCCTCTATGGTAATGATGCGCTCGCCCGGTGGGATGCCCGCCGACAGGATGTTGAGCAAAGTGGTCTTGCCGCTGCCGGTGCCGCCGGAGATCAGGATGTTGACCTTGGCGCGCGAGAGTCCATCCAGGATGGTCGCCATGTCCGGGGTCAGGCTCTTGCGTTCGATCAGATCGTGCATTTTCAGCGGCGTGGCGGCAAAGCGGCGGATCGACATCGCCGGCCCGTCTATCGCCAAAGGCGGGATGATGGCGTTGACGCGCGAGCCATCGGCCAGACGTGCGTCGACCATGGGGCTGGATTCATCGATGCGCCGGCCGACACGGGAGACGATCTTGTCGATGATCTTCATCAGGTGGGCATCGTCATTGAAGCGGATGTCGGTCAGCTCCAGCCGTCCACGGCGTTCGACATAGATCTGGGCATAAGAGTTGATCAGGATGTCCGAGATGCTGGTATCGGCCAGCAACAGCTCCAGCGGACCCAGTCCCAGCATCTCGTGCTGGATGTCGCGCACCAGGTTGCGTCGTTCGCTCTCGTTCAGCGCGATGTTCTGTTCGGACAGCAGGCGCTCGACCAGGGCCTTCAGTTCCTGGCGCAGTTTTTCCGGTGCCATGCTCTCCATTGCCGTCAGGTCGATGCGCTCCAGCAATTGCCGGTGCATCGTAGCCTTGAGCGTATGAAAATTCTGCTGGGTCTCCTCGGTGTTGCGCGGTACAGCAGACTCCAGGCTGGCCGGTTCCGGGGTATAGGCTTCTATTCGGGCTCTGAGCGACATGGTAAACCTCCTCGGTGACTATCAGGCCTTGTAGCCCGGTTCGGTGACAAGAGCGTAGGCGGGTTTGTTTCGCCCCAGCAGTTTTCCCCACCAGGATGGGCTGGCGGCATTTTGCGGCGCCAAGGCGCTGGCGAAGCCGTCCAGTGCACGGGCAATCGGGCTGGACGGCGCCAGCCGCGCGACCGGCACCCCCTGATTGACCGAGGCGGCCGCGGCCTGATAGTTGTTGGGCAGGATATGGGCGATTTTTCGCGCTAAGGTACGTTCGATATCGCCCTGTCCGATGTCGCCACCCTTGGCATGGCGGTTGACGATCAGGCTGATCTTGTCTGCCGGGTAGCCTAGCGAGGTGAAGATGTCGAGCATGCGTTTGGCGTCGCGGATAAAGGGCAGGGTCGCCTGCAGTACCGGGAATATGGTATCCGCCAGATCCAGCGCCCGGATACTGACCGGGTCCAGTGTGCGGCCCAGATCCAGTAGCACGAAGTCGAATTCGCGCCGTGCGAGGCGAATCAGTGCCTCGATATGCGCAGCCTGGACTTCCATGGCGGCGGCCGGGTCTTCCGGTGAGGGCAGGATGCCAAGCCGGTTATCCAGCCACAGCAGGCTGGAACAGAGCAAGGCGGCATCCAGCCGGTCGATCTGGCCGGCCAGTTCGGCCAGATGGCTGGGCGTGGGGGCGTTGGACAGGAACAGGGCGGCATCGCCGAACTGCAGGTTAAGGTCGATCAGCAGCACGCGGCTGCCACTGGCGGCATGGGCCAGTGCGTAGGCAAGGTTGGCTGCGATAAAGGTCGAGCCGCTACCGCCTTTACACGGAATGAAGGCCAGCACCTTGCCGTCACGGGACGGCTGCGCTGCCTGCCGCCGTTGTTCGCGCACGCGCTGCAAGGCGTCAGTGAGCGTATGTGCATCCAGAGGCAGGGGCAAGACCTCGCGGATGCCGGCACGCATCGCCGCAATCAGTACTGCCGGTGTCGGCTGGGCGGTGAGTAGGATCGGTACCAGTTGCGGCTGGCGCAAGCAGGCACGCTCCAGTGCTTCTAACAGGCGCTCATCATCGGCGCCAAGTTCGCACAGCAGCACATCGGGCGTGTGCGCGTCCAGTAGGCCCGACAGGGCGGCACTGTTGCCGCACTGCGCGCTGTACACATAACCGTCCAGTGCCGTCAGCGTTTGCTGGATGGCCTGCAATGACTTCGGATCGGGTGACAGTAGGGCGATTTTCATCTGGTTTTTACCCTTTAGTTGCAGTCGGGGTTGGCATCGCTGCCGCTTCCGCTGGTCAGGCTTTCCTTCATCAGGGTGGTCGAGAAGGGCGGCAGTCTTAACTGGGTGGACAGCAGTGGAATATTCAGGCGGAACATGGGTGCATTGGGCGACACCGACACCGTCACCGCCTCGCAGTTATTGCTGCCGCTGCAGCCTGCCGGCGTATAGGCCACTGAAATGTCGCCGGCACTGACGGCGGGCAGGATGTCGCGAAACGTCGCCTTGACCCGGGCTGCATTCATGTCGCACACCACAGCCAGACGCGCGCTGCGCCGGGTGGCCTCGACCGCCGAGTTCCAGGTGAACAGCAGGCGGCCGAACTCGAAAATGCCCAGCAGCAGGCTGATGAACACGATGGCGACCAGTGCGAACTCGATGATTGCGGCACCCTGTTGTTGCAGGCGGGGGCGTTGGCGGCTCATAGATTAGACCTCATCGTGGTCGCGATCTTGCCAAAGCGGATTAGCGACTGGCCGCCGCTGGCAAAAGGCACCAGCGAGCGGAACGGATAGCCGTCGACGGTAATGGAAACCAGATTCACGGCGGGCGACACCACCTTGTGCCCGGCGCAGGTCGGGTCAGTGGATTGCCAGTCGCAGATGGTGATGCTGGCCTGGCTGAAGTCGGCTGCCGGCAGTAGGCTGAGCGGCTGGTTGCCGTTGCCGTTGACGCACCAGTCGTAGCTGCCGTATTGCAGCAGGCAGCGCGTATTGGCGATGACCTGCGCGTCGCCGGCGTTC
>NZ_JBOFOO010000364.1:0-5051 GCF_051659485.1 Craterilacuibacter sp.
GGCCTGAACAAAGCGATCTTGGATCAGGGATGGGGCGAGTTCAGGCGGCAACTGGACTACAAGCTGGCATGGAAAGGTGGACACCTGATTGCCGTACCACCGCACCATACCAGTCAGACTTGCCCGGCCTGTGGCCATATTTCGAAACTGAACCGCCAGACCCAAGCCCTGTTCAAATGCGTGGAATGCGGCTACGTGAATCATGCCGATACCGTCGGCGCGATCAATGTTTTAAGGGCGGGATACGCCCGGCTAGCCTGTGAAGTGAGCGGTGCAGCAATGCCGCCAGCAGCAGGAACCCACCGAAGCGAGCTAGCCGCGTAAGCGACTAGACGCAGTAGGAATCCCCGTCCTTTCCAGCCTTGAGGCTGGCTCGCGCAAGCGAGAGGGCGGGGAGGATGTCAAAAACACCGGAAGCAGACATTAACCCAGCATCACAGGTGGCGGTGACCATTACTGGCATAATGCGGCACCATCTGATTTGACGGACAGAACAATGGCAACACGGCAGACCTATGGCAATACCTGGTGGGGCGCAGCATGGCTGGGTGCGTTAACCCACATTGATTTTGACAACCGTTTGCCACGCGGACGCAGCTATGCAAACAAGGGCTCTGTGCAACAACTGGTCATTCAGCAAGGTGAGATTCGTGCCAAGGTTGCCGGCTCGCGGCCGTCACCTTATCGCGTCAAAATCGCTACCCCTGCAGTCAATGCTGCTTCGATCGAAGGTTTGCTGGATGATATTGCCGCCGATCCGCTGCTGATTGCCCGCATACTCAACCGCGAGCTGGATCCGGCCATACTGGATCTGGCATTGGCACGCGGCATCTGGGTCTTTCCCGACAGCTGGAAAAAGCTGGAGATGCATTGTTCCTGTCCGGACTGGGCGGTGCCATGCAAACATCTGGCCGCTGCGATTTACCTGCTCAGCCGTGAAATAGACAGCAACCCGTTTTTGGTGTTCTCCCTGCGCGGCATCGATCTGGTCAAGGGTTTAAAAGCGCGCGGCATGGATATCGGGCAGGCCGCTAATGCGGCGTTGCCGGACCTCGCTACGCTATTGCATGCGTTGGCAGAACACGAGAGTGTAAATACGGACGCAGTGACTGAGAGCGCCGTGCTGGATTTCAGCCGCATTCCGGAACAAGGCGATGCCTTATTGCGGGTCCTGCCGGAAAGCCCGGCCTTCTTTGCCTCCGGTGATTTTAGGGCGCAGCTGCACAAACTGTTGTCCCGGGCCGCTCAAGCGGCCAGCAAGCAACTCGATACCGAGCCCAAGGCCAGCGCCAGCGTACTCCACCCCTCTGACCGGCCGCAGTTGCTGCTGGATAAACGGGCCCATCCTGTCTTGACCGGCCTGGCGCAGCTTGACCAGCTATCGGACCTGCTCAACACCGTGTCTTGCCTGCCCAAGGCCGAGCTGGCTGACTACCAGCCGGCGCTGGCCGCATTTTCCCCGCTCAAGCAATTCGTCCTGAACCTGTTGGCGCGTGGCGCATTGGTGCCGCAATTGTTTGCGGCCGATAAAAAGACTGTCGGCCTGCTATGGCTACCCGCCATTCAGGACGCGACGGTACGCGGCTTGCTGCAAGAGCTAGCCGATAACCTGCCTGCTGGGCTGTTGCAACTGAAGCAGGCGGGGCAATCTGTCCGGCTGTCGCCCATGGCACAGGCGCAGGCACTCTGCGCACTGTTGCTCACGCACTATGTCCATACCCTATGCGCGCTCGATAAAGAAAAAAACGCGGCAGATAAAACCCTGCAACTGTTTTTCGGTTCGGGGCTCGCCTGTTATGACGCCTCGGGTGAGACGGCGATTGCCGCCGGCATTCAGGCCTGGCTGGCGCGGCTGGTGCTGGCACAGCAGAACCATGTGCCAGTGTTGTGTCTGGACGAAGATGCCGAGGGCGATTTCAGCCTGACACTGGCGGTACAGCACGTTGGCAGCCCCGTCCCGCATCCGCTGTCTGAAATCCTGACCGAGCCGGCATGGCAAGAGCTGCGCTTTGGTATCCTGCAAGCCGTCTCCTTGTTGGCAGGATTCTATCCGCCGCTGCATGCCTATGTGCGGGGACTCGCCCGCACCCCGCTCAGGATTAGCGCTGGAGCCTTGCCGGATCTGCTGTTTGATGTACTGCCGCTGCTACGTTTGCTGGGCATCCGGGTGCTGTTGCCCAAAGCCTTGCAGCATCTGCTGCGCCCGCGCCTGTCGATGCGGATCAAAGCCCGCACTGATGACAGTCCCGGCAGCCTGTCACCCTTTGATATGTTTGATTTTGACTGGCAGATTGCGATCGGTGACGCGCTGATTAGCCGTGCGGAATTCGAACAGCTAATCAGCCATGCCGCAGGGGTGGTGCGTTTCAGGGGGGCCTATGTCTATCTGGATGCGGCAGAAATCGAGCACCTACGTGCCCAGCTGGCCCGGCCTATCGCGCTGCAGGAGAACGAACTGCTGCAGGTGGCGCTGACGGGAGAGTATGAAGGCGCCAGTATCCAGTTGGATGCGGATGTCCAGCAATGCATTGCCGATTTGTTGAATGCCGGCGACGTGCCTGTGCCGGATGTGTTGCAGGCCGATTTGCGCCCTTATCAGTTGCGGGGTTACGCCTGGCTGTACCGCAACGCTTGTCTGGGCTTGGGGAGTGTGATTGCCGATGATATGGGGCTGGGCAAAACCCTACAGGTGATTGCCGCCATACAGAAACTGCAGCAGGAAGGCGCGCTGGTACACGCCAAAGTACTGGTGGTGATGCCGACCAGCCTGCTGACCAACTGGCAAAAGGAAATCGCCCGTTTTGCACCAACCCTCAGCGTGGGTGTCTTTCATGGCACCAAGCGCGAGCTGGCACAGCAGCGCCCCGATGTCCTGCTGACCAGTTATGGGGTCGCACGTAGCGCGGCAGCCGCCCTCAAGGCCTTGGCGTGGCAACTGCTAATCGTCGACGAAGCGCAGAACATCAAGAATTCGGCCGCAGCGCAAACCCGTGCCCTCAAGTCCATTCCGGCCAAAAGCTTTATTGCCGTCAGCGGCACCCCGGTGGAAAACCGCCTGTCCGAGTACTGGAGCATCATGGACTTCGCCAACCGGGGTTACCTGGGCAAGCTGGCGAGTTTTGTGCGTGATTACGCCAAGCCGATCCAACTGCAACACGACCAGCAGGCACTGGCACGCTTCAAACGCATGACGGCCCCTTTCCTGCTGCGCCGTCTCAAGACCGACCGTAGCATCATCAGTGATCTGCCCGACAAGATCGAGCAGGACCAGTATTGTGCGCTGGGCAAAACACAGGCGGCGCTATATGAATCGGTACTGCAGGCCGCCATGCAGACCTTGTCCGGCGAGGAAGACAGCTTCAAGCGCCAAGGCCTGGTGCTGCAGATGATGATGGCGCTCAAACAGGTGTGCAATCATCCTGCCCAGTACCTGAAGCAAGACGATGGCGATGCCCTGCAGTCCGGCAAGGTCGAGCGCCTGTTCGAACTACTGAACGACATCCATGCCAGTCATGAAAAAGTGCTGATCTTCACCCAGTTCAAGACGATGGGGCTACTGCTGGCGAACTGGATTGCGGAACGCACGGGCCAGCGGCCGCAATTCCTGCATGGTGCCTGCAGCCGGGCACAGCGCGATGCCATGGTCGAGCGCTTCCAGCATGACCGCACCGAGCGCGTATTCATTCTCTCGCTCAAGGCTGGAGGAACCGGGCTCAACCTGACCGCCGCATCCCATGTGATCCATTTCGACCTGTGGTGGAATCCGGCCGTGGAAGCCCAGGCCACAGACCGCGCTTACCGCATTGGCCAGCAGCGCAATGTGCAAGTTCACCGCCTGATCTGCCGCGGCACGTTTGAAGAGCGTATCAACGACATGATACGCAGCAAGCGCGAGCTGGCTGACCTGACACTCAGCAGCGGGGAGACCTGGATAGGCCACCTTGCCAGCGATGAAATCCGAGAGCTGTTTGCGCTGAATGTAAAAACATAAGATTTCTCTTGTAAGCGCTATCCGCGCAGGAAGTGTATGTATGGCTATTCCAGACGATATTCGAAATATGGCAGAAAACCTGATCGGGGTGTTTTGCCGGAGTACTTGGCCTCAACATGGGGGTTCGGCTCATGCCTTGTCCTATTCGGTACGAGGTGATGGTGTGACCGTGTTTGAAATGTCAGCCAACGGCATGGGGCGTTACGGGAACCTTCCGATTGCCCGTTTCAAATACGCAGAGGGGCTGTGGTCCTTGTGGCAAGTCGGTCGCAATGGCAAGTGGCTCGCGTATATGGGCCAGATGCCGACCGAGAACCTGATGCGCTTGATTCAGGCACTCAAAGACGATCCTGAAGGCGTGTTTGGCTTACGTTGATCGGTGGGCTGTTTGCATGGACTGGCGAATATTGGCCGCTAATCCTGATTGGCTGTTCACCAGCAGCGAACGCGCCGGTCGCCGTGCGGCCGCCATCCAGAGCCTACTGGCCAGCGCCCGGTTCAACGGCATCGAGCCTTTAGCCTGGCGTAAAGCTACCCTCGAAAAACTTCCCGTCTGGCCGAACCGTTGCCTCGACGAACGCCTCCCCCCTCAAGCTCTAACCGCCCGCACCTAGGTTGGCAAGGGGGGGCGACCGGACGCATACTTCGGTCAGGCTGACCATAGTTTTTATGTCCAGCCTGACCTTGGCTATTCTCAAACCTGCGGCCACGCAGCGTGGCCGGCCAGAGGGGAGTGGTAGTCATGGTGATGGATGACGAAGCCCGGCAATATCAGGGCGAGCGCGAGGCCGCACTTTATCGTGCAACCGATGCGAATTTTGCGGCGTGGGCACTGGGCGTCGGGCCTGTCGTGCATGGCAGTGCAACCCAGTTGGCGGTATATAAACTGGCCGGGCGTTTGCTCGCGGCGGGGAAAGTAAACAGCCGTGCGGACGTCTATGCACAACTGCACGCGGCCGATGTGCTGGCGTGTGCCGGCATGTGGCTGGTTGCGCATATGACCTACGCTGAGCGGGTGTATCTGGATGGGCGGGCGCTGGACAGCACCGATTTCAAGGTG
>NZ_JBOFOO010000365.1:0-14930 GCF_051659485.1 Craterilacuibacter sp.
CGATTGCCATCAGACTACTGATATCGCCCTGTAGTTCACGCAATTCATGCTCGACACAGCGCGTCACACTGGAAAGCGCTTGCCCGGCGTAATGCAGATTGATGAAATTGGCCGCTTCGGTCAGCTCGGACGGGCTGTAATCGCGCTCGCAACTGATGATGTGATTTTGCACATCGCCGTCCATGGTCACCAGAATCAGCAACACCCGCCGCTCGGATAAACGCAGGAATTCCATCTGGCGAAAAGCGACATCCGGCCGCTGTGGCGTCACCACCACGCCGGTGAAATGCGTCAGGTCGGACAAAAGCCGAGAAGCGGCTTGTGCCAGTTGTTGCGGGCTGTCCGGGTGCAGGCTGTCCTCCAGTTCGCGCACCAAAGCCGACTCCAGCGGCCCCAGTGTCAGCAAGCGATCGACAAATACCCGGTAGCCGCGCGCCGTCGGCACGCGTCCAGCCGAGGTATGCGGCGAAGAGATCAGCCCCATTACCTCCATGTCGGACAGCACCGAGCGTATCGAGGCACTGGACAAATCCAGCCCCGAAAGCTGACCCAGCGTGCGCGACGGCACCGGCGTGCCGTCCGCGATATAGCGTTCGACCAGCGTTTTAAGCAGGCGTTGGGCACGGTCATTAAGCATAGAAGGACTCAGGCACGGCGAAGGTGAGGCATAAATGGGACTATCCGCATGAAAATCAAGTATCCCGGACAAGAGAGACCCACCCCGCCCCGCTGCCGCCAAATGGCCGTGCCAATGCGCTGAAGTGTCACGGCCAAGTATGCGATAATCGTTGGGTTAATGACCCACCGCCGTTTCGGAGAGAGCATGGCCAACGACAACAAACGCGCTGAAGAAAAAAGCAAAGCACTGACCGCAGCACTTGCCCAGATTGAAAAGCAATTCGGCAAGGGTTCCATCATGCGCATGAGCGACAACCAGATCAACGAGAACCTGCAAGTCATCTCGACCGGCTCGCTCGGTCTGGATCTGGCACTCGGGGTTGGCGGCCTACCGCGCGGCCGCGTAGTGGAAATCTATGGACCGGAATCCTCGGGCAAAACCACACTTTGCCTGCAAGTGGTAGCTGAAGCGCAAAAACTGGGCGGCACCTGCGCCTATATCGACGCGGAAAATGCGCTCGATCCTATTTACGCCCAAAAACTGGGTGTCAATGTGGCCGACCTGCTGATCTCGCAGCCTGACACCGGCGAGCAGGCGCTGGAAATTTGCGACATGCTGGTGCGCTCCGGCGGGCTGGACATTATCGTCATCGACTCGGTAGCCGCGCTGGTTCCTAGGGCCGAAATCGAAGGCGAAATGGGCGATAGCCACGTTGGCCTGCAAGCACGCCTGATGTCGCAAGCGCTCCGGAAGCTGACCGGCAACATCAAGCGCACCAACACGCTGGTGATCTTCATCAACCAGATCCGCATGAAGATCGGCGTGATGTTCGGCAACCCGGAAACCACCACCGGCGGCAATGCGCTCAAGTTCTACGCTTCGGTACGTCTGGATATCCGCCGCATCGGCGCCATCAAAAAAGGCGACGAAGTGCTGGGTAACGAAACCCGCGTCAAGGTCGTCAAGAACAAGGTGGCCCCGCCGTTTCGTCAGGCCAACTTCGACATCCTGTACGGGGAAGGCATCAGCCGTGAAGGCGAAATCGTCGAAATGGGCGTCGAGCACGGCTTTATCGAGAAGTCCGGCGCATGGTACAGCTATAACGGCGCCAAGATCGGCCAGGGCAAGGACAATGTCCGTTTGTGGCTGAAGGACAATACCGCGGTTGCTCAGGAAATCGAAGCCAAGATCCGCGACACAGTCGGCATCAAGATCGAAATTACCGAAGACCAGCCCGATGGCGACGAACTTGCCAATGATGCGTTCTAAAGCTGAAGCATGGAAAAAAGCCTGAAAGCGCGAGCTGTCGAGCTTTTATCGCGCCGCGAGTATTCGCGGCGCGAACTGCAGCAACGCCTCAAACCCTATACCGAAAACCCTGATGAAATCGAGGCGGTACTGACGGACTTAGCCGAGCGTCACTGGCAATCGGACGAACGCTTTGCCGGCCAGTTTGCCGAGGCCAAGGGGCGGCGCTGGGGTAGCCGGCGCCTGACGCAGGCGCTCAGGGAAAAAGGCGTGGACAACGAAACCATCGCCGGCGCTATCGAAGGTCACGACGATCTGGCCATTGCATGCCAAGTCTGGCTGCGCAAATTCGGCACCCTGCCCGCCACACCGCAAGACAAGGCACGGCATATGCGTTTTCTGGCTGCCCGTGGCTTTCCCATGGATGTAATACGCAAGGTATTGTCCGGCGTCGCCCTTGACGAACTGACCGACGGCGACGACTGATAGCGCGATTTCTTAGCGTGCCAAGCCTTTTTTACCGCTATTACGCTAAAAAAAGCCGCTAGCTGCCCCACAAGACTTGCACCGCTGCACCAGCCTTGCCAAAATCGACTCCAGACTAAACAGCGCTCCCCGGCATGCCGGGGCTCTCATTCTCTGCACTGCGACACTATTCAAGATGAAAACTTCGGAAATCCGCCAGAAGTACCTCGACTTCTTCGCCTCCAAGGGCCACCAAATCGTGGGCTCCAGTTCGCTGGTGCCGTGGGAAGACCCGACCCTGCTGTTTACCAATGCCGGCATGAACCAGTTCAAGGACGTGTTCCTCGGCTTTGACAAGCGCCCGTATAGCCGCGCCACCACCAGCCAGAAATGCGTACGCGCCGGCGGCAAGCACAACGATCTGGAAAACGTCGGTTATACCGCACGCCACCACACCTTCTTCGAAATGCTGGGCAACTTCAGCTTCGGCGACTACTTCAAGCGCGATGCCATCCACTATGCGTGGGAATTCCTGACTGACCCGCAATGGCTGGGCCTGCCCAAGGAAAAGCTGATGGTCACCGTCTACGCGACGGATGACGAAGCCTTCGATATCTGGAACAAGGAAATCGGCGTACCGGCCGAAAAAATTGTCCGCATCGGCGATAACAAGGGTGCGGCATATGCTTCCGACAACTTCTGGACCATGGGCGACACCGGCCCGTGCGGCCCGTGCACCGAGATTTTCTACGACCATGGCGCCCATATCTGGGGCGGGCCACCGGGAAGTGCCGAGGAAGACGGCGATCGTTTCATCGAGATCTGGAACAATGTGTTCATGCAGTTCAACCGTGACGAGTCGGGCACACTGCATCCGCTACCCAAGCCTTCGGTCGACACCGGCATGGGGCTGGAGCGCATCTCGGCCGTGATGCAGGGCGTACACGCCAACTACGAAATCGACCTGTTCCAGAATCTGCTCAAGGCTGCCGCCCGCGAAACCGGCGTCGCTTTCACGATGGACGAGCCTTCGCTCAAGGTAATTGCCGACCATATCCGCGCCTGTGCCTTCCTGATTGCCGATGGCGTGATTCCGTCCAACGACGGTCGTGGCTATGTGCTGCGCCGCATTATCCGCCGCGCTATCCGTCACGGCTACAAGCTGGGGCAGAAGGGTCTGTTCTTCCATAAACTGGTCGCCGATCTGGCCGCCGAGATGGGTGATGCCTATCCGGAACTGCGCATCCGTCAAGCCGTTGTGGAAGACGCGCTCAAGCAAGAAGAAATCAAGTTTGCCGAGACGCTGGACAAGGGTATGGGCCTGCTGGAATCCGCACTGCAAGGCGGCAAGGCACTGGATGGCGCCACCGTATTCAAGCTGTACGATACCTACGGCTTCCCGGTTGACCTGACCGCCGACATCGGCCGCGAACGCAATATCGATGTCGACCTGGAAGGCTTCGAAGTCGAAATGAACGCGCAGCGCGAACGCGCCCGTGCTGCATCCAGCTTCAAGATGACAGGCAATGTCGACTACAGCGGCGCAGACACCTGCTTCGAAGGCTATGTCCATACCAGCACCGATGCCCGCGTATTGGCCCTGTACAAGGACAACCAGCCGGTTGAACACTTGGCTGCCGGCGACGAAGGCATTGTGGTACTGGACAACACCCCGTTCTATGCAGAAGGCGGCGGCCAGATCGGCGATCGCGGTGAAATCTCGGCCGTAGGCGGCATCAATGCGCTGTTTGATGTGACCGATACCCAGAAAATCCAGTCAGCCGTATTTGGCCACAAAGGCAAGGTGACACGCGGCAGCATCAAGGTCGGCGATGAAGTCACCGCCACCATCGACCTGCATGCCCGCTTAGCGACGGCACGCAACCACTCGGCCACCCATTTGCTGCACACCGCCCTGCACCATGTACTGGGCACGCATGTGGCACAGAAGGGTTCGCTGGTGACGGCCGAACGCACCCGCTTCGACTTCTCCCACGGCGCACCGGTCACCGCCGACGAGATTGTGACCATCGAGCGTATCGTCAACCGGATGGTGGCGCATAACGCCGATGTTTCCGCCACCATCATGCCTTACGATGATGCAATGGCAGCCGGCGCTACCGGCCTGTTCGGCGAGAAGTACGGCGACGAAGTGCGCGTCCTGAAGATGGGTGAACACTCGATGGAACTATGCGGCGGCACCCACGTGAACCGCACTGGCGATATCGGTTTCTTCAAGATCATCTCCGAAGGCGGCATCGCCGCCGGCGTGCGCCGTATCGAAGCGGTCACCGGCGAGCATGCCGTGCTCTGGGCGCAAGAGCAAGACAGCCTGATCAAGCAGGCCTCCGCCACGCTCAAGGCGCAAAGCCCTGCCGAAGTCATCACCAAGATCAGCGCCCTGCAAGACCAGCTTAAAGCGCAGGAAAAAGACATGGCCCGCCTCAAGGCGAAACTGGCGCTTGCCGCCAGCGACGAGCTGGCTGCCAATGCCAAAGAGCTTGCCGGTATCAAGCTGATCGCTACCGAACTGGAGGGTGCCGACAATGCGGCGCTCAAGGAAACGGTTGAGAAGCTGAAAGACAAGCTGGGCTCGGGCATTGTGGTATTGGGTTCAGCCGCCGATGGCAAAGTATCGCTGGTTGTCGGCGTCAGCGCCGATCTGACCGGCAAGGTCAAGGCCGGTGAAATCGTCAACTTTGTCGCCCAGCAGGTCGGTGGCAAGGGTGGTGGCCGTCCGGACTTTGCCCAAGCCGGCGGCACTCAGGTCGAGAACCTGACGCAGGCGCTGGCCAGCGTAGAAGGTTTTGTCGCAGGCAAGCTGTAAACACCCGCCTGTAACAAAAAAGCGGCAGCGGATTCAAACCCGCTGCCGCTTTTTAATGGCGGGCAAAAATCGGCCACAAGGCCGATGACTAAGCGATGATATGGTTAAAGCGCATATCGGCTTCAAACACGCCAAGCAAAGTGCCGGCCTGATCGAACAGCGGTGCCGAAATGGTAAAGCAATACTGATCGGTATCTACCGAGCGGTAAAGGTCGGAAACCACCAGCGCACCGGCCTTGATTACATCCTGAAACCAGCGCCTGTCGCTCCAGTTGTTATTGCGTCCGCCCAGATCAAAATAACCGGGCGCAACATCGGCAGAAATCTGCCGCCCTTGAGCATCCGTCACACAGACCATTTCCAGCGCGGGCTCTTGCTGGCACAGGGCGACCAGTTTACGGTCCAGCTCGTCTGCGTCCAGCCGGTTAAGCTGCCACTGCGAAATGGTGCGTTCTACCATCACGCGACTACGCTGGTGCCCCTCGAAACGGAATGTCCCCACCGCCCCCAGTAAGGCATCGCTATCGCCCCGGACCTTGGCGGCACTCTCGGCCAAAGCGTGGGCATCTTCCAGTTGCTGCTTGGCACCCTCGACAACACCGCCGATCTGATTGGTAATGGCCGTCACCTTGGTGCTTTGTGAACGACTGGCATCGGCAATTACGTGCACATGCTCGATCAGCGTGCTGATGTCGCGCGACGCGGCCTTGATCGACTCGCCCGCCTCGCCTGAAACCACGATACCCTGCTGCACCAAGCCGGTCATCGCCTGCATGGTACTCCCCGAGGTCAACACCTGCTGCTGGATACTGGCCAACAGGCTTTCTACATTTTGGGTAGCTTGTGTCGTCTGGTCAGCCAGCTTGCGTACCTCGTCCGCCACCACGGCAAAGCCGCGCCCCTCCTCCCCGGCACGTGCCGCTTCGATCGCGGCATTCAGTGACAATAAGCGGGTGCGGTCGGCAATACTCTTGATCAGCTCGACCACCTCGCCTATAGAGTCCGAGCTGTCTTTCAACAAAGCCATTTGCTGCGCCAGCGTCTCGGTACTTGCCCCTATGGCTTCGATTTGACGGCGGTTTTGCTGGTCACTGGCATTGGCATTACTGACCGCCAGCGCAACCTCACCGGAAAAAGCCGACGCCTCGGCGGCACTACTGGCAATCGACTCTACCGTGACCGCCAGTTCACGGCTGGCAGTATCGATCTGTTCGGCATGCACTTCCTGCGCGCGGGCACGCTCCTCCAGCTTCTTTGCCAGCACCGACAAAGGCGTCGCCAATTGCGACAGGCTGATTGCATGGCCGGCAATCTTGACAATCACATCGTGAAAATTACGAAACAGGCGATTGATGATGCGTGCCATCTCAGCCAAGGCCGGCGTATTTTCAGGCAGTGCCAGCGTTAGATCGACGCCACGTTGCGTCGCTGAACTCAAAGGCAGCAATAATTTTTTCAAGCTGCGGATTGCGACAAACATTAGACACTCCATTACATAATGCCGGCCAGAAATGACTTAGTACGTTTCAAACATATCCGGCCACGGTGAAAAGCAATAATTTACTATCAAATTGTATACCATTCGATGCTATTTTATTGATATCCGGAAAATGTCCTACATTTCACTCTCACTTAGCCGAGACAAAATACCGCCAGACAAGCGCGTACAGTCGGCTGGACGTTACAATCACGTCATGACGCCAGAAAAACCCGCCCGCAAGCCACAGTACCTGCGCATCCGCGACTTTATCCTCGACGGCATCCGTGAGCACCGCCTGTTACCGGGCACCAGAATCCTGCCCGAAGTCGAGTTGGCACAGCAGTTTGGTGTGTCACGCATGACCGTCAACAAGGCGGTGCGCGATCTGGCGGAAGCGGGCGTCCTGGTGCGCCACGCCGGTGACGGCACCTATGTCGCCGAACGCAAGGCCGAATCGCCACTATTGGGCGTCAGCAATATCGCCGACGAGATCACCAGCCGCGGCCACGAATACCGCGCCGACGTGCATTTCGTACGCCAGGAGAGCGCCAGCGACGAGGTGGCGCTGCGCCTGGGCCTGAAGACCGGCGCCCCGGTCTTTCACTCGCTGATCGTCCACTTTGAAGGCGACACCCCGCTACAGATCGAAGACCGCTACCTCAATCCGCGCTGGGCAGCCGACTATCTGGCGCAGGACTTCCATACGCAGACGCCCGGCGCCTACCTGATGCGCACCTGCCCGCTGTCCGATGTCGAACACACGGTCGAGGCGGTCCTGCCCGAAGCGGAAGAACAGCGCCTACTGCACATCCCTGCCGGCAGCCCCTGCCTGCGGGTATTGCGCCGCACCTGGTCGGGCAAGCATCTGGTCAGCTACGCCCGTCTGCTGCACCCTGGTAAAAACTACAAGCTGCGCTCGCAGACCCGCGTCCCCAGATAGATACTGTATCCAAAAAGCAACAAACCCGACCACCTGCGCTTCTTCATTTCATTGCTGCCGTGCGCCAGCTCCCCGGCTGGCCAATGCCATGCGCCAAGCCTGAATTCGCGACCCTTTCCTCACCGCCGCCCTTCTCACCGAACCCTCCCTTAACCGGGCGGCACCCAAGCTGCCCGGCAACATCATGTGCAGACCGGACTTGACCATTTGCCGGCCTACGCCTAATTGTATATACAAATACAAAGGAGAACCGGTCATGGACAGTGTTCGCGACACACTGTGGATCAACACCCGCATCGCCACCTGCGACGCACACCAGCCTGAGCCCTATGGCGCAGTGCACGGCCATGCGCTGTGGCTGCGCGGTACGCACATCCATGCGCTATTGCCACAGGAACAGGCCGTGCGCGAATTTGCCGGCCGCGGTGAAGTCATCGATGCACAAGGCTGCTGGCTGACGCCCGGTTTCATCGACTGCCACACCCATCTGGTTTACGGCGGCAACCGCGCCGCAGAATGGGCGCAACGTCTGCAAGGCGTGCCGTATACACAAATCGCGATGGCGGGTGGCGGCATCCTGTCCACCGTACGCGCCACCCGCGCACTGGACGAGGACGAGCTGGCACTTGCAAGCCTTGCGCGACTAAAAGCGCTGATGGCCGAGGGCGTCACCACCGTCGAGATCAAGTCCGGTTATGGTTTGACTCTGCACGATGAAATCAAGCAATTACGTGCTGCACACAAGCTGGCCACCAGCCTGCCAGTCGAGCTTGCCAGCACCTTGCTCTCGGCACACGCCCTGCCCCCGGAATTTAGCGACGATAGCGATGGCTATATCCGCCATATTTGCGATGTCATCCTGCCGGCAGTGGCGCGCGAGCATCTAGCCGAAGCCGTCGATGTCTTTTGCGAAAGCGTGGGCTTTTCACCGGCACAGACCAGGCGAGTATTCGAAGCGGCCACCGCACACGGCCTGCGCGTCAAAGGCCATGTCGAGCAACTGTCCAATCTTGGCGGCGCACAACTGGTGGCCGAATTTTCCGGCCTGTCGGCCGACCATATCGAATATCTGGATGACGCCGGTGTCGCCGCACTGGCTAAGGCCGGCACCGTTGCCGTCCTGCTACCCGGTGCCTATTACTTTCTGGGTGAAACACAAAAGCCGCCGGTGGCCAAACTGCGCGCAGCAGGCGTCGCCATGGCGGTGGCCACCGACCTCAACCCCGGCACCAGCCCGTTCGCTTCCATTCGCCTCGCCATGAACCAGGCCTGCGTGCTATTCGGCCTGACGCCAGAAGAAGCACTACTGGGTGTGACCCGCCACGCCGCGCAGGCGCTGGGGCGCGCTACAAGCCATGGCCGTCTGGCTGCAGGCTGTGTCGCCGACTTGCTGCTGTGGGATATCGAACATCCAGCCGAGATCATGTATGCACTGGGCACCAATCCATTAAGCCGCCGCCTGTTTCGCGGCACAGAAGGATAAGCATGACAATAGATATGAGCGCCTGGAGCGGGCGCATCGATAGTGGCGAGGGCGAACACGCCAAGCGCTGGCATCAGATCATCCAGCCGCTGATGCCCACCAGCCCGCCAGGCATCGCCCTGCTCGGCTTTGCCTGCGACGAAGGCGTACGCCGCAACCAGGGACGCACCGGCGCGGCCAACGGCCCGCATACGCTGCGCAAGGCCTTGGCCAATCTGGCCTGGCATCCGACGTTGCCACTTTACGATGCCGGCACGGTGGCTTGCGACGATGAAAATCTGGAAGCGGCACAACAGCATCTGGCAGAACGGGTGCGCGCGCTGGTGCAAGCCGGCCATCTGCCGCTGGTGCTAGGTGGCGGCCACGAAACCGCCTATGGCCACTGGCTGGGACTATCCCAGGCCCATGCCGGCAAGCGTATCGGCATGATCAACTTCGATGCCCATTTTGACCTGCGCACATCGGCCCAAGCCAGCAGCGGCACCCCCTTCGCCCAGATTGCCGCCGATTGCGCAGCACAAGGGCGTGCCTTTGACTACTTGTGCCTGGGTGTAGCGGAAACGGCCAACACCAGCGCGCTATTCAAGACGGCCCACGCACTGGGCGTCCAGTGGCGACTGGATACGGCCATGAACGTGTGGCAACTGGCCGATGCACGCGGCCAAATCGCCGAATTTATCGATAGCGTCGATCTTGTGTACCTGAGCATCGATCTTGATGTGTTGCCGGCCGCACAAATGCCGGCAGTCTCGGCGCCGGCCGGCTTTGGTGTAGACATTCATGTCGTCGAAGCCCTGCTGGAACGGATAGTACAAAGCGGCAAACTGGCCGGTGCCGATCTGGTCGAATTCAACCCCCGTTATGATCAGGACAGCCACGGCGCCAAGGCCGCCGCACGTCTGGCCTGGGCCATCACGCGCCACCTGAAGCGCTGACACGACAATAGGAGCAAACCATGCATGACCCGCGTTTTGACCCCAGCCGCGTGATCCGCGCCCCGCACGGCAAGCAGCTCAGTTGCAAGAGCTGGCTGACCGAGGCCGCCTTTCGCATGCTGCAAAACAATCTGGATGCCGAAGTTGCCGAGCATCCGCAAAGTCTGGTGGTATACGGTGGCATCGGCCGCGCCGCACGCAACTGGGCCTGTTACGACAAGATTCTGGAAGTCTTGCAGCGTCTGGAAGATGACGAAACCTTACTGGTGCAATCCGGCAAACCGGTGGGCGTATTCAAGACCCATGCCGATGCACCACGCGTCCTGATCGCCAACTCCAATCTGGTACCGCACTGGGCCAACTGGGAACACTTCAACGAGCTGGATAAAAAAGGCCTGATGATGTATGGCCAGATGACGGCCGGCAGCTGGATCTATATCGGCAGCCAAGGCATCGTACAGGGCACTTACGAAACCTTTGTTGCCATCGCTCGCCAGCACTTTGACGGCATGGCCAAGGGCCGCTGGATACTGACCGGCGGCCTGGGTGGCATGGGCGGCGCACAGCCACTGGCCGCGACCATGGCAGGCTTTTCCATGATTGCCGTCGAGTGCGATGAAACCCGCATCGATTTTCGCCTCAAGACCCGCTACATCGACCGCAAGGCCGGCACACTGGATGAGGCTTTGGCCATCATCGACGATGCCCGGCAATCCGGCACGCCCATCTCTGTCGGTCTGCTGGGCAACGCCGCCGATGTGTTTGCCGAGCTGGTGGAGCGCGGCATCACTCCGGATGTGGTGACCGATCAAACCTCGGCCCATGACCCCATCAACGGCTATCTGCCGCAGGGCTGGACGATGAGCGCATGGCAGAGTGCCCGTCAGGATGATCCAGCATCCATCGTACAGCCGGCCAAACAGAGCATGGCGCATCAGGTTGAGGCCATGCTGACGCTGCAAACGCGCGGCGCGGCCACACTGGACTACGGCAACAATATTCGCCAGATGGCGCTGGAAATGGGCGTAGCAAACGCCTTCGATTTTCCGGGCTTTGTGCCGGCCTATGTACGCCCGCTATTTTGCGAAGGCATAGGCCCGTTCCGCTGGGTCGCACTCTCCGGTGATCCGGAAGACATCTACAAGACCGATGCCAAGGTCAAAGAACTGATTCCGGACAACCCGCACCTGCACAACTGGCTGGACATGGCGAAGGAACGCATCGCGTTTCAGGGCCTGCCGGCCCGTATCTGCTGGCTCGGACTCAAAGATCGCGCCCGCCTCGGCCTCGCTTTCAACGAGATGGTGAAAAATGGCGAACTCTCAGCGCCTATCGTCATCGGCCGCGACCATCTGGACTCCGGCTCCGTTGCCAGCCCCAACCGCGAAACCGAGGCCATGCTGGATGGCTCCGATGCCGTATCCGACTGGCCGCTGCTCAATGCCTTGCTCAATACAGCAGGCGGTGCCACCTGGGTTTCGTTACACCATGGCGGCGGCGTGGGCATGGGCTTCTCGCAGCACTCGGGCGTGGTAATTGTGTGCGATGGCAGCGACGACGCCGCACGCCGCGTAGCACGGGTCTTGCATAACGACCCGGCCACCGGTGTCATGCGCCACGCCGATGCCGGTTACGACATCGCCAAAACCTGTGCCCGCTCGCAGGGTCTAGACCTGCCAATGCTGTAACACCGAGCCCAACCCGACAACATCAGGGTGGCACGCCAAGGCCTGCCGCCCAGCAAACAGAAGACATCATGACCAAGCTCAACCTGATTCCCGGCCAACTGACACTGGCCGACCTGCGCCTGATCGCCCGTGACGATACTGTCCAGCTATCGCTGGATGCCAGTGCGCATGCAGCCATCGATGCCTCGGCGGCGACCGTGCAACAGGTGCTGGCCGAAGGCCGTACCGTGTATGGCATCAATACCGGCTTTGGCCTGCTGGCCAACACCAAAATTGCGACCGAAGAGCTGGAACTGCTGCAACGCTCCATTGTACTGTCGCACGCGGCAGGCATAGGCAAGCCGATGGACAACAGCACCGTGCGCCTGGTGATGGCATTGAAGATCAACTCGCTGGCCCGCGGCTTCTCCGGCATCCGCCGTCAGGTTATCGAGGCGCTGATCAGCCTGTTCAACCAGCGTATCTATCCGCTGATTCCACAAAAAGGCTCGGTCGGTGCCTCCGGCGATCTGGCCCCCTTGTCGCATATGAGCGCCGTACTCATCGGCGAAGGCGAAGCCTTTGTCGCTAGCGAGCGCGTATCTGGTGCAAAAGCGATGCATGCAGCAGGGCTTACGCCTATCACGCTGGCCCCCAAAGAAGGGCTGGCACTGCTAAACGGCACGCAGGCTTCGACGGCTTTTGCGCTGGAAGGCTTGTTTGCCAGCGAAGACCTGTATATCGCGGCCAGTGTCGCCGGCGGCCTGTCGGTAGAGGCGGCTCAAGGCAGCCGTCGGCCGTTTGACGCACGCATTCATGCCGTGCGCGGCCATCCGGGCCAGATCGATGCGGCGCGCCTATATCGCGCCTTACTGGATGACAGCAGCGAAATCTCGCAAGCACATGCCAACTGCGACAAGGTGCAAGATCCCTACAGCTTGCGCTGCCAGCCACAGGTGATGGGCGCCTGCCTCGCCCAGATCCGCCATGCAGCGGACGTACTGCTGATCGAAGCCAATGCCGTCTCCGACAATCCACTGGTTTTTGCCGACGATAACGATATTGTTTCCGGCGGCAACTTCCACGCCGAGCCGGTTGCTTTTGCCGCCGACAATCTGGCGCTGGCCATCGCCGAAATCGGTTCACTGTCCGAGCGGCGCATGGCGCTATTGATAGACAGCAACCTGTCCCGCTTGCCACCTTTTCTGGTCAACAATGGCGGCGTCAATTCCGGCTTTATGATCGCGCAAGTGACAGGTGCGGCGCTGGCATCCGAAAACAAGTCGCTGGCACATCCGGCCTCGGTGGATAGCCTGCCGACCTCGGCCAATCAGGAAGACCATGTTTCCATGGCCACCTTTGCCGCACGCCGTCTGCGCGACATGGCAGACAATACGGCAGGTATTCTGGCGGTCGAGCTACTGGCCGCATGCCAGGGCGTGGATTTTCGCGCGCCTCATAAAACTTCGACCCCGCTGGAGCAGGCCAAGGCCGAATTACGCAGCCATGTCAGCTTCTACGATAAAGATCGTTATTTCGCGCCGGATATCGAAAAGGCGGTCGCCTTGGTTCAGGGTGCCAGCTACAACCGCTTCACCCTACCAGGCCTGCTGCCATCGCTGTAAGCCTGGCCGGACATGCAAAAACGGGAGCCGTAAGCTCCCGTTTTTTTTTGCGACTGACAGACTAGATTATTCGCTAGGCTGCTGGCTTAAGGTCACCGGATACTGCTGGCGCAAGCCTTCCAGATAAGAAGAAACCAGCGCATTGGACGACATCTCGCCAATTACGGCAGCAAGCTGTTCCTGTTCTGCCGGATTAGCACTGGCCGCAGGAACTAGCTGGTTTATGCGGTAGATCACATAGTCGCCATTGTCGCGTTTAACGCCGGCGTAGCTAGGCAACACCTTAACCGGTGCGGCAAACAAGGCCCGCAGGTCGGCCAAAGGCAGGCCTTGCGAGGCACGACGCGACACCGCGACCACCTCGCCCCAACCGCTGGTAGCGGCACCCTTACCGGCCTTGAGCTCAGCCAGCAATGCTGCGCCTTTTTCCTGCGCCAGCTTGGCACCGTCTTTTTGCAACAGCTCAGTACGAATCAGCGGGCTCACTTCAGCCAGCGTTTGCTGATGGGCTGGCTGGAGCTCGGCGACACGTGCCACCACCAGCGTGTTGTTGCCGACATCCACCGGTTCGCTATTGTGCTTTTTCTTCAGCACATCATCCGAAAATGCGGCTTCCAGCAACTTGGGGTTGGCGGCAAGGCCCTCACCCGGCTTGCCGCGCACCAGAAGTGCACTCTTTTCCACCGGCAAACCCAGCGCATCGGTAATGGCTTTCAGCGACTCGCCATGCTGGTAAGCCAGATCGGCAAGCTTTTCAGCGGCAGCCCGGAATCCGGCCACCGACTTCTGTTTTTTCAGCAACTGGATAATCTGCGGCTTGGCGGCTTCAAAATCGGGCTTCTTGATCTCGTCCAGCTTGAGGATGTGATAGCCGAAATCGGTGGCGACCACTTCGCTGATCTGGCCCGGCTTCATGCTGAATGCCACATCCTCGAACGGCTTGACCATGGCACCACGACCAAAGAAACCCAGGTCGCCGCCATTGCCGGCAGAGCCAGGATCCTGGGAGCGGCTCTTGGCCAGCGCGGCAAAACCTGCCGGATTAGCACGCAACTGCTTGAGCAAGGCTTCGGCTTCGGCTTTCACCTTGGCCTTGACCTCAGGCTTGGCATTTTTATCCGCCAGCAGCAGGACATGCGACACACGGCGCTCTTCGCTGGCGAACTCGGCGGCATGCTCGTCGAAATACTTGCGGACTTCGGCATCACTGACCTCGACCTTGGCTGCCAATGCCTCCTGCGACAGCACCACATAGTCCAGCTTGACGGCTTCCGGCGTCAGAAAGCGCGCCTTGTTGGCGTCGTAATAGGCCTTAAGTGCAGCCTCATCCAGCTTGACCTCACCCTCGAATGCTTGCGGGCGCAGCACCATAGCCTGTACATCGCGCGTTTCGCCCAGCAAGCCGGCCATACGTGCGGCAACCGTACGGGAAACGAAATGGCTGCCGGTATAGGGCAAAAGCTGGCTTTGCAGGGTAATGTCCTGCAGTACACGCGCCTCTAGCGCGGCCGGGCTCATATAGCGCTCGGCAAGGAATTCCTTGTAACGCGCAGGGCTGAACTTGCCGTCCTGCTGAAAGGCGGGTATCGATGCAATCACGCGGCGCAGCTCTTCGCTACCCACGGTCAGGCTGGATGCCTC